>CACFKJ010000006.1 GCA_902566805.1 uncultured Pelagibacteraceae bacterium | reverse complement strand
AATCTTTATTGGATTTGTGATTTATAATATCTTCAATAAAAGTAATTAGTGGTGCAGTTCTATCTACTGTAGCAATATCAGATATTGCATTTACATGGAATTTATCTGTTGCACTCTTTAATAATAAAAAAGAATTTGTGTAATCAATAATTTCACGTGTTTCATTAACAACTATGAAATTTAATTCATCTTTACTTTTTGCCTCTCTAGATTTTTTTTCAAGGCTTATTAATCTTGCTATTTTTATATTTTTATCTTCGCTCAAAATTTAACTATCCCACTCATTCCAGGAATTAAACTCTCATATTTTTCATTAAACTGAGCTTTTAATTCTATCGTTTGACTTGCAGCATCTACGGCAGCTCCCAAACTAATAACTGTTGCGTCTAAGACTTCGCCTGTTTCATCTATTATAATTTTAACTGGATGTCCCTTTTTTAACCATCTCAACCATTTACTTGGAATAACTACAGATGCTTCTAAAAGACCGTCTCCTACTATATCCATTAAAGGTTGTCGTTGTTCAATACTTGTAAAGACGTTTGTATAAACATCCATTACCTTACCATCATATGGCGCAACTATATTGCATCTTTCAACATTTAGTTTTGCAATTGAAAGTTCTGCTTCTGCTTTTTTAAGTGCAGATTCTGATAATTGATATTGCAATTCACCAATAGATCTCATATCCAAAAGTTCTTTATCATTCTTTAATTGTATTTTTGCACTTCTGTGATCAGCTTTAATAACCTCCAACTGAGCATTATACAATTTACAATCAAAACTTATTAGAACATCCCCTTTTTTAAAAGCATCACCCATTAAAAAATTAATTTTTTCAACTCTTGCTGCTATTTCGCTTGATATAGAAACTTTTTGTGTAGCTGTCACTAATGTTCTTGCTTCTTTCAATTCTACTTCAGTAGTGTCAGCTAAAACCGAAGTTCCAAATAAAAATAAAATTATAATAAATAAATTTTTCACTTTTTAAATATAGGTTATCTTTTACAAACTATCTATTATTTGCGATCCATAGTCATTCCAGTTTGTGTATTCTTTGGAAAGTTGATTTGATAAAGAAACAAACTTAGTATCATTATTATTAATTAATTCTGAATTAATTGTATTTTTTGTTGAAAAATCAACTTTAAGATCTTTAACTGTTATTTTTCCATTTGAATCCTCAACGATAATTTTTAAATCTATGGTCTCTATATTTTTTGGTGGATTAGCAATTATTTCACCATTATCTAAATTAAATTTAATCCATTCAGGTAGTTTTTTTCCATCCTTTAAAACAATTTTAAAATTCTCAAAATTATTTTTAATTTCGTTAGGTAATTCTACTACAAAAGCATTACCTTTTAATTTAGATTCTAATTTTAAAAACTCGTCTGGTTTTGTTGCATTTATTAAATCTTCAAATGACTCAATATTATTAATTGAACTTGTTGTAGTTTTGTTAATTGTTCCATCTTCATTAACAGAGTTAAGTTTTACAGAACCATTGTTTTGAACCTCAATTTTTTTTGGAATAGATATTTTTCTTGCTTCTTTTATAATTTCTTTGTCTTTTGCAATTTTTTCTGGGTCAATTACTACTGTTACTTCTTTTCTGTTATTATCAACATCTACTGCAATAATTTTAAATTCTACAATATTAACATCTTTTGGTATATTGGTTTTTGTTCGGCCAGTTTTTGGATCAACTTTTATCCAATCTGGTAATGGACTTCCATCTTTCATTATTCCATAATATTTTTGAACTTCTTTACCTTCATCGTTAAATACTTTAAATTTAACATTTAATCCTTCTGTTGATTGTTTAGTTTTAATTTTATCTACAAAAGAATCTTTTTCTTTTATTTCTATTGATTTTGTTTCAGCAACTAAGTCTACCAACTTTAAACCTTGATTAAATTGAGCTTTTCTCTCTGATAAATCTTTTGAAAGTTTGAATGATTTTTTTAAAAGTCTTTTTTCTCTCTTCTCTTTTTTTCTTGCTTTCTTTTCTTCCTTTTTCTGCTTTTTGGCTTCTTTTTTATCTTTCTTAATTTCACTATTGTTACTTTCCCTTTCAGGTGCTGAAATTGTAATTGTTAAAGTTGCTGTATCAGTTGATGTGCCGTCTGAAACTGTATATGTAAAAACATCCGTTTCACTTGATCCAGCACTTATATTGTCTGCTGCATCCTGATCAGCTACATAAGTATAAGATCCATCGGCTCCGATTGTTAAAGTACCGTATGTTCCTGTAACTTCTGTACCACTACTATTATATGAACTTCCAGCTGAAACATTTGATGAAGAACCTCCACTTGGTTGAATGGCTGTAACAGTTAATGATGCACTATCATCAGCATCAGTGTCGTCTGTTAAAACATCATTTGCAGATCCATCAGTAGCTGTTGTTGTTTCATCCACGTTTACTGAGTCTGTATCGTCTACTGCAACTGGAGTATCATTGGCCCCTAGGATTGTTATTGTTATTGTTGCTATATCTGTTCCACCATTTCCATCAGAAACAGTGTAGTTAAAAACATCTGTAGCTGAATCTCCTGAATCTAAATCATCAGCAGCCGATTGATTTGCTACATAAGTATAAGATCCATTAGCATTTAATGTTAATTCACCATAAGTTCCTGTTAAAGCTTGGCCTACAGTTCCAGCAGTTCCGTTACCCTCAGAACTTCCAGTTCTTATTGAACTTACTACCAAACTTGCAGTATCATCATCATCAACATCGCTGTCAGTATGAGAGCCTGAACTCGTATGAAGAACATCTCCTGAATGTTCACCTGTTGCATCATAAGAGCCTGAAACATTTGCATTATCACTGTTATTGACTGTTAAAGTTCCATCTTCAACAATGACACCTTCATCATTTCGTGCAACTGGAGCATCGTTAACACCTGTAACTGTGATTGTTAAAGTTGCAGTGTCTGTTGCTGTTCCATCTGAAATAGTATAGGTGAAAACATCTGTTACTGTATCACCATCATCTAAATCATCAGCTGCAGATTGATCAGCAACATAAGTATAAGTTCCGTCAGCACCTAAAGTTAAAGTACCATAAGTTCCTGTAATAGTAGTACCATTACTATTGTATGAGCTTCCTGCACTTACTGAAGTTGAAGCTCCTAAACCCTCACCTCCAGTTTTAATAGCAGTTACAGTAATTGAAGCGCTATCGTCTGCATCACTGTCATCTGCCATTAATAAACTTGATCCTGAAGTTTGTGTAACAGTCGCATCTTCGTTAACACTATCAGTGTCATTAACAGCAACTGGTGCATTGTTAGCTCCTAAAATTGTTATTGTAATATTAGCAGTTGTTGTTGTGGTACCATCACTCAATGTATAAACAAAAACGTCTGTTACTGTATCTCCTGCATCTAAGGCTGCTGTGGATGAATTTGCAACATAAGAATAAGATCCATCTGCTCCAATAGTTAAAGTACCGTATGTACCTGAAACACTAGTTCCACTACTATTATATGAGCTTCCTGCTGAAACATTTGAAGAAGATCCTCCACTAGGTTGAATGGCTGTGATTGATAAAGAAGCACTATCATCAGCATCGCTGTCTGAGTGAGAACTAGAGCTTGTATCAATAACATCCCCAGAATGTTCTCCAGTTGCATCATATGACCCTGAAACATTGGCATTTGAGCTATTTGCTACATTTAAAGTACCTTCTTCTACAATGACACCTTCATCATTTTGTGCAACTGGAGCATCATTTATTCCTAAAACTGTAATTGTAAGTGTGGCTGTATCCGTTGCTGTTCCATCTGAAATAGTATAGGTAAAAACATCAGTTACACTGTCTCCAGAGTCTAAATCATCCGCAGCAGATTGATCTGCAACATATTCGTAACTTCCATCCGAACCAATAGTTAAAGTTCCGTAAGTACCTGTGACCGAAGTTGCTGAGCCATGAGAATATGTATAAGCACCTACTGCTGTTGCAGAACCTGCTGAACTATGTTGAATATGAGTAACTGTAATAGCATCGCTATCAGCATCACTATCAGAGTGATCACTTGAACTGGTATTCATTATATCTCCAGAGTATTCACCATTTGCATCATATGATCCTCCAGATTCATTGGCATTTGAGCTATTTGCAACTGTTAAAGTTGCATCTTCATTTACTACCCCTACATCGTTTTGTGCAACAGGAGCGTTATTTGATACTTCGCCTTTAACTAAGACCCTAGCATAATCTCCCCCTCCAGTATTTTTTGCAGCAATGTGAAGAGTTCTGTTGTCGGTACCACCTACCGCAAACCAATCACCATCCTTATAAGTCCCGTAACCCCATTGACCATTGCTGTAGTTATTTCGGAAATAACGCCATTGAATAGTTTCAAAAGCCCTATTTGAATTATTCAGGGGACTTGGATAAGTACTATTACTTGAATTATGAAGATCTACATTACCTGTATTAGAAGATGCTGTATAAGTTTGATTACCGTCAATTAGTAATCCAACAATTTCACGATCAAATATTACTTCAGCTATTTTATTATATCTGTCGCTGTTGCTACCGAAATGAGAGTCTAACGCTACCATATAAACATCCAATGGGCCCTCGTCATCACCAGGATTATCACGCGTTGCTTGTAGTTTATAATCAGCAGAGTCTGTTGTGTTAATGTCTACGTCATGCATACTATGATCCCACTGACTATTACTTAAATTATTTGTAGTAGCGCTTCCACCATTGTAACTGCCGGGATGGTCAGGTCTTCTTGCTGTAAAGCTACCACTAGTAATTCCTGATTTTTCCAAAACAACTGTAAATCTATCAACTTTATCAGAATGACTATTGCTACCTGTACCAAATGTTCCTGAATTATAAGTAATATAATAATCAGACCATAAACCACTGTTACTAGGGTTATGATCTCTTGAAGATTTAAAATCGTATGCATTTCTGTCTGAAGTACCTGTAAAAGCAGCCATTGCTCCTCTGATAGATGTTATTCCATCTGCACCAACATTGACCGACGCACTCGCTGTGGATCTATACTGAGTTCTAGTCATGGCAAGATCATGTTGAAAATCAATCTGGTTAATATTTTTTGTATCAATATGTCCAACTTTGATTTCAAGTTTCCAGTCACCGCTCTTACCTGTAACATCATCTGATGCAGCAATATCTGCTTTAGTAATTTCTGAAATTTTACTGATTAAAGCTTTGCCGCCCTCTGTACTTGCAACATTACATCCATAGAACAATATATCACCGTCTACTGTTAAATATTGACCAATAGATCTCAACGTTTGGTTGTATGATTGGATGGTATCATTTGATAGTGTTGCATTACCAAATAATATTTTTCCAGCACTACCGTGACCAATAATATGCAAAGATGATATGTTAGAATTATCTTTTAAAGTATTATCAATTTTTTTAAATCCATCTTCATTAGATTGAATTAAATATACTTCTGTATCTGAGTTAAATGCGTTAATTAAAGATTGATAATCTTGAACTTGAGAATCTATAAAAACTACCTGTTTTCTGTCATTTCTTTTTTGATCTCTTGCAACTTGATCAAAAGGAATTGTTTGAGATTTATCATCAACTTTATTTTCTGAAAATTTTGTGATTTTTTTTGAATTTTTTTGTAAAATTTTATCTTTATTTCTATCGTCAATTATATCTAAAAAAGTGGAAGCTCCTGCTCCATCGAGCATTATTCTCTGCTCTAACGCCTCAATAAATATTTTTTTATTATCGTTTTTCACAATAGTTTTTTATAAATTATAAACATTGATGTAGATCAAAAAAAATAAATTTTATTAATTGAATATTGATTAGTTTTTAGCATTCCTATGTAAAATAGCTCATTTTGAACACATATAGAATTCAATTTGTGGTATATGCAATTATCAACTTTATATGGTCAGGCAAAAACTAATATTTGGATTAATACTCTTATTAACGTTCGTTTCTTCATGTACGAGAACTCCAAAAGCAATAAGTTTAAACGAAACAGAAAAGAAAGCTAAACAGGATATTTTAAAAATAGAAGAAATTAAAAAAAATAATGCTTCTTGGGAAGAAAATATAGAAATAGATTTATACACAGCAATTGCACTTGCTATTAAAAATAATAAAGAATTAAAAATTAAGGAATTAGAAACAGGAATGGCATACAGACAAATCGATAAAGTTCGATTTGAAATGTTGCCCGCAATTGCTGCAAATGCTGGATATACAGGAAGTGAAAGATACAACGCAACTACTAGTGCAACAGTTCCTTCAAGTGATTTAGCAGGAGCCTTAGGATCATCTTTTTCTACTTCAAGAGAAAGAGATATTGATGATCAAGATATTGGTTTTACATGGAATGCTTTAGATTTTGGTTTATCTTTTATAAGAGCAGGTCAGGATTCAAATCGTTATTTGATTACTGAAGAAATGGAAAGAAAAGCCGAACACAATATTGTAAGAGATGTAATAAGAGCTTATTGGAATACAATTTCAGCTGATAAATTAATTAAAAAATATGATCCATTGTTAGTTGAGGTTGATAAAGCTTTAAACGACTCTCAAAAAATAGAAGAGTTACTTTTAACAAAACCAATGGATGCTTTGTTATATCAAAAAGAATTACTAGACATTCAAAGAGCGTTACAGTCACAAAAAGAAATGTTTATAGACTCAAGAATTCAACTTGCTGGTTTAATGGGTTTGTTGCCTAATGAAAAATTTAAAATTGTTCAAACAGATGAACCGTTAACTATTTTAAATATGGATTTAGAGAGTATGGAAAAATACGCTCTTTTACATAGACCTGAATTAATTAAAAGCCATTATGATGAAAGAATATCAACACAAGAAACAAAAGCTGGTATGATTTCTTTGCTACCAGGTTTAAACTTTAACGCTGCATGGACTCATTCATCAAATGATCATTTAATGAATAAAACAAATTTTGAATATGGTTCTGCTATGGGATCTAATTTACTTAATGTATTCATGCATCCAAAAGTAAAAAGAATTAATGAAACAAATACTAAGATCATTAAAGAAAAAAGATTAGCTCTATCAATGGCCGTACTTTCTCAAGTTCATTTAGCAAATATTGATTATTCAATGGCTTTAGAAGAGTATGATACTGCTGAAAGATATTATGAGGTATCTAAAAAAATAACTGAACAAGTTAAAAATGCACAAAAAATTGCACGATTTGGAAATTTAGAATTAATAAGAGAACAAGCAAGTTTGTTAGTAGCGGAACTTAGATATGACATTGCTTATTCAAAATTACAACACTCAATTGGAAAAATTTATACTTCTGTAGGTATAGATATAACTAGAGAAAATATTAATAATATAAATTTTAAAGATTATGCTTCAATCATTAAGAATAATTTTAAAACAAAAGGAAAAACTTATTATGCTAGAATTAAAAAACCTATAAGAAATCAAGAACCAATTGCAATAAGACACGGAGACAGTAGCGTAAGTCATTTTTCATTTTCAGAAAAAACCTTTGAATTAGAAGGCGAAGGAAGAGTAACCTATAATGCATCTTTAGCTAATGACAAGCAGCTACCATCATGGATTACTTTTTTACCATCACAAAAGACATTTATTATAAATAATATTGATAAGGACAATACTGAAGAATTAAAAATTAAAGTAACAGCAAAAAACATAAATACCCGTATTGAAGATACATTTACTCTATTGGTTGACCCTGAATTAAGAGCGATGAGACTAGAGGAGGAAAAAAGACTAAAAGAACAAAGGAAATTAGCTAAAAAAAGGAAAAAAGAAGAAAGTGAGAGGCTTAAAGCTGAGAAACTTTTAAAAGAAAAAAAAGAAAAAGAAGAAGCAGAATTGTTAGCTAAGAAAATTGCTGATGAAAAATTGAGAAAACAAAAAGAAAAAGAACTTAAATTGATTGAAGAAAAGAAAAAAGAAGAAGCACTATTGGCTAAAAAGAAAGCAGAAGAATTAAAGTTAATTGAGGATAAAGAAAAAAATGAAAAATTATTGGCCCTTAAGAAAGAAAAGAGATTAAAATTATTAGAAGAAAAAAGAAATAATGAAAAAATATTAGCTTCAGAACTTAAAAAAATTAATAAAAATAAAAGAGAAAGAAATAAACTATTAGCTAAAGTTGGAAAATTAGAAGATGCTCAGTATGGAAACGACTTATTAAAAAATAATTTTAGTAAAAAATTAGAAGAAGGAAAAATAATCGAAAGTAAAATAAATAAAGTATTTTTAGATTTAGATCTTGAAGGTAGAATTGCTCTAGCACAAAAAATTATGGAAGATATTGTTAAATCAAATAAAGCTAATAAAGATGAAGTAAAATTAGTTAATTACAAACACCAAGATTACAAATTTAATAATCAAATTTTCATGCTCGAAAAATTATTAAATTATGTAAATACTACAAAAACAAACGATTAATTATGGAAAAAAAAATTAATAAATCTATTAATTTGGTAAAATCCTTAAAATTAAATTATAAAGATAAAAAAATATCAGGAAACTTATTTGCAAAAAATAAAACAGTTAATAGTGTTAAAGCTGGGAAAACTATTAAAGGTAAAATTAATTTAAAAAAATAATTAACTAGTCTCTCTTCTTAATTGTTCTATTTTAATTTTTTTTTGTAAACTTCTATTTGCGTCATAAAGAAGATTAAATTTAATATTTTTATTAGTTTTAATAGTTATAATTTTTGCGTTTCTAACTTCAATATTGTCAGCAACTGCACTAATAGGTCTTTTAATTGGATTTAAATTTTTAATTTTAATTATAGATTTGTCACTAACTATTTTTCCTTTCCATCTTCTAGGTCTAAAAGCACTAATTGGTGAGATTGAAAGTTTATTTGAATTCAAACTTAGTATAGGTCCATGAACAGACATATTGTAAGCAGTACTTCCTGCTGGAGTAGATACCAAAATACCGTCAGAAATTAATTTTTTTATAATATTTTTTTTTCCTGAAGCAACTTGAAGTGAAGCTGCCTGTCTACTTTGTCTTAAAATAGATACTTCGTTTATGGCTAATGATTTTTTTATAAGTCCTTGTTTGTTAACTACCTTCATTTCTAAAGGAGAGATAGAAATCATTTTGGCTTTGGATAAATTTTTTATTATTTTTTTTGGTGAAAACTTATTCATTAAAAATCCATAATTACCTGAATTTATTCCATAGTATAATTTTGAAGAATTTTTATTTTTTTTTAGTGTTTTTAACATAAATCCATCACCACCAATGACTATTGCCACTTTGGATTTAATTTTTTTATCCTTTAATTTTTTTAATAAAATAGATTTTATTTTTTGTGATTTTTTATTTGTGTCAGAAATTATTTTATTAGTCATTAGTGGTGCCCTCGGCCAGACTCGAACTGGCACTCCCAAAAGGGCAAGGATTTTAAGTCCTTTGTGTCTACCAATTTCACCACGAGGGCATTCCTTTGTTTACTTGTATTTATGCCAAGTTTAAATATTTAACAAGACCAAATTATGAATTTATCTCTCTAGGCTCTAGTCTGGCTCTAGTTCTCCCATAATCTATAGGATGATATTTCAACAAACCCAGAACCACGATCCCTAAAAGTTTTTTCATCAACAACACTTTCCTACTTTTTTTCTTCAATGTCTTCTGACAAGCGCCTGACACAACGCGAAATTAATTTTCCTCTAATTCAAAATATACTAAATTTATGAAGTCTTTTTCTTGATTTTTTTTACTGATTTTTAAATTTTTAACCTTTCCATCCATTTTAGATGCTGGAATTTTTACATTTGCGTATGTTTTTTTTCCAAAAGCCATTTTAAGTTTGTAAATATTGTCTAAACCTTTTTCTCCAACGTTTATAATGAAATTAGTTGGATCTTTAGTTATAGAGTATAATAATCCTTCAAAAATATAATCTTCGGCATCCCGCATTGTATCCCATTTATAATCTGGTATTTTTACTTCTGATATATTTCTTGGATGTAACCAAGATTTTAAAGTTTTAAATCCATCTTTTTTACAAACCACATCAAAACTTTGTTTTGTTATTTTTATTGTTACTATCGTGGGTGTGATTAATTTTAAAGTATCTTTATCATTAGTTAATGTACACTCTGCTCCCTCAGGTTTTGTTATTACTGGCAATTTTTCTTTACCTGAAAGCAACCCTGCATTAACAGCGTCACACCACAACAAACCCAGAACCACGATCCCTAAAAGTTTTTTCATATTACTACCCTATTATATTATCTCTCTAGGCTCTAGTCTGGCTCTAGTTTGAACAAATTAATTAAACCTTATTTTCTAATCTTAATTGAAAGCTAATTTAAAGTTAAGTGATTTTATAGGATGTTTGAGACTACCAGAGACTACTATGGACTGACTACTTTGTGAATCCCTCGCCTTTTAAGTCCTTTGTGTCTACCAATTTCACCACGAGGGCATTAATGAATTTCATGAGTATTTATGCTAATATTTATAATTGAACAAGGCTAATAAGTAAAATTTTTATTATTTCCCTTTTTTAATTGGATCAATTAAAAGTTTTTTCACACTATATTTAAATTTTTTATTATTGTAGTGGAGTGAATTGAGAACCACTATTCTTGAATTTTCCATATCAATTAAAATGGCTTGTCCACCATAGCCACCCATACCAAATACAATTCTATCTATTAACCCTGGATAATCCATATGAAATTGACCCCCATAGGATTTGGTACGATTAAATTCTGGTTCTGTTTTATGTTCATTATAATATTTAGGCACTCTTCTTTTGTGAATTTCTTTTAAGTATTTACCAACACATGTATCATTTTGATAGTCATCCATTATTGCTTTTGCAATCCTTAGCCAATCATATCTGCTTGCACTTATATTCGGATGTCTGTTTCCATTTTTTTCATATGCGTTTGCAAGTATACTAAAAAGAATACTCTGTTTAATTTTTACTTTATCTATGAAAATTTTATTTAAAAGTTTATCATAATCATCACCTGTTTTATATTTTGTATAATTCAAAATGAGCTGAGTAACAAATCCATTATAATTATATATGCTTTTAGATTTAATAGAGTCTTTAAAAACAGCATTTATTGTTTTGTAAATACTTTCATTTTCATATTCTGCATCTTTAGTAAGTTTTTTATTTTCATTTATATATTTTTGATCGCCCGCACTCATATTCAGCAAATCAATTAATTTTTGATTATAATAAAGTGAATTATTTAATATAGGCCAGTCATTAATTCTGGCATCAACCCCATCAATATATCCATCGCATATAGCATGGCCTATTATATAAGAAACTAGTGACTTGCTCATTGACATTGAGTAATATTTTGTTTCATCATTCATAAATTTTCCTAATCTTTCTTTAGGAGAGGTTTCATCAATCAATACTTGGCCATCTTGGTAATATAAATAGCTTAAGATACCCTTAGTTTTCATTTGTTTTTTTACAAATTTATCTTCAATTAAGTTGAATTTAAATTCATAAGGTTTTTTTGTAGGTTTTAACTCTACCCCTGCTGTTTTGACATCCATGCTCGACCTTTGTCTATATGAGTAATTCCATAAATAATAAATTAATGTGTCTATGTTTGGGTTTGAGTCAGGATCAAGATTATTTCTTTTTTTATTTTTTTTAATTTTTAGATTATTTGTAGCTTGAAATTTATGACATTTATTACTGAACCACTCCATACTTTTATACTTTGGTTCATCAACAAGACCAACCTTTGGTACTTTTAAACCATGTTGTTGAATTAATTTTTTGCATACTTCTTTTTGTTCAATATTTAAATATTGATGATTACCACTTTCATATAACCACTGATTAAAATCATGTAGATGTTCGTTATCTGCAAAACTAATATTGCACCACAACAAACCCAGAACCAAGATCCCTAAAAGTTTTTTCATAATTCAATACTAACAAATCCTGAACCATGACTCAAGGTAAGTTCATTAACTAATTCTAAACAGGATTATAAAAGTGTATTTATGCTAAGCATCTTGGTATATGAATAAATATACATTTGTATTGGTGATTAATCATAATTGGTAAAATCAAATATATTTGTTTAAAAAATTCGTCCACTCCTCAGCTCTTTTTATCCAAGAATATTTTTTTGAATAATAATCTGATTGTGAAAGAAGTTTTTGATTAAATTTACCCGATTTATATTCATCCATCAAATAACTTAGTCTTTCTGCAAATTTTGTTGATAAATTTTTTAAATTTGTATCAAATTCAATTAATTCAATATAATTTTCGCCTAATTCTTTAAATGCTCCCCAGTCTGTTGTGAATGTTAGGCATCCAGATGCTAAAGCCTCTAAGGCTGCTATACAAAATGTTTCATTGGATGTTGTTGGATAAACAAAAATATCTGCTTCTTTAAGTTTAGAAATTATTTCATTATTAGGAACATATCCATGGGAAGTAATATTAGGTATTTGAGATAATTGTTTAAAAAAATTTTCAAAATTAGCTTTATTTTCGTTATGAAATTTTTCACCATATATTTCTGTTGAGGAATAAACGTCTAAATGAAAATCGTCTCTTTTTTCATTTAAATATTGAATTGAATTAGCTAATACATTTAATCCTCTCCAAGGAGTAGAAGTATAAATTAATCTAATTTTTTTATTTGTTTTATTCTCTTTTATTGGTTCAATATTAACTGCATTTTTCAAGACATGACATTTATTCTCTGGAAGATTGAAATGATTTATAAATTCTCCTTTTTGCCATTCACTTACAAAAACAATTGCATCAAGTAATTTAACTAATTCAGCATTTTTTAATAATTTTATTGAAGGTTGATCTATATAATGGTGGCACCATAAAATATTTTTTTTTTTAGCTTCAATTCTCTTAAAGGCAGCTTGATTAATAATTAAATTGATATTTTCATATTTAGATAAATCTAAATATTTATTTAAATAATTAACTTGTAATTCTGTTCCACCAGCAGATTTCATACTACTTTGCATTTACCAACTTATTTTGTAGTTTATATCATACTTTGAAATAGTTTTTTTTAATAAGCTAACATTAATATTACAGTCTTTATATCCGTCAATTATAGTATGCAAATAGGTAGAGTTTGGTTTTTTGGGAAAATATACTTGTTGAACATAAACTAAAACTTTTTTTCCTCTTAAAGAAAAATATTCCTTTTGATAATAATCATAGTCAACACCTTCATATCCATCTAGCTCACTTTCGTCTTTTTTGTTAATATCCCAAATTGCACCCAAAACTCTAGAATTCTTATTTTTAATTATATTTGCATGACCATAAATTGTATCTTTAGTTTTATGACTAAAAATCAACTTATAACCATTTAAAGTATATTTTTTTAAATATTTTGATCCCTTGCACCTTTTTTTCATTTGATGATGATTTAAATTACTGCCGTATGCGAAATATAGCATTAGATATTTTCAATAATTTCTATTTTTTTTTCTTTTATAAATTTTATTATTTCTATATCGCACTTATCAATTTTACTTTGATCTGAAGATCTTAATACTATAGCAACACCAAGTTTTCCCGCTCTAAAGAAAGGGTAGCTGCCAATATCAACATCTTTATTATTGTCTTGTACTTTTGATAAAGATTTTGCAATTTCACTTTCAACTGTTCTTAAATTAATTGTTTTGCTTAAAATAGGATTTCCTCCAATTAAGCTATTCTGCATGCCACCCAACATTGACTTCAATATTGAAGGTACACCCGGTAAACAAAAAACATTTTCTACATTAAAACCTGGTGCTCCGCTTGTAGGATTAAGAATTAACTTTGCAGTAGTTGGCATCCAAGCCATTTTTTGTCTTCCTTCATTGAATTCACCTGGTTTATAATATTTTTCAAGTATAGTCATAGCTTCCTTATGTGGACCATATTCCAAATCAAATGCCTTAGAAATAGATGATGCAGTTATATCATCATGTGTGGGTCCTATTCCACCAGTTGTAAAAACATAATTAAATAAATTTCTAAACTTATTAACTGTCTCAATTATTTTTTTCTCATCATCAGGAATTACTCTTGCTTCTTGTACTTTAATTCCTAATGTATTAAGCCAAATAGAAAGAGTGCTTGTATTTGTATCTTGAGTTCTCCCAGATAATATTTCATTACCTATTATTATGATTCCTGCTATTATTTCTTTTTTATTTTCCATTTAGAAATATAAATTAAATATAATGAAATTTACCAGTACTTTAATTAAAGGCAAACTTATCAAACGATATAAAAGGTTTTTTGTTGATATTAAAGCAAATAATTCAGTACTGACTGCTCACTGTCCTAACACGGGTTCAATGATGGGTTTATTAAATGAAGGTAATAATGTTTGGATAAGTAAAAGTGACGATCCCAAAAGAAAACTCAAATACACACTAGAAATGATTGAAACTCAAAAGAAATTAGTTGGTGTTAATACTCATCGCGCGAATAGAATAGTTCAACATGGTTTAGAAAATAAACTTTTAAAAGAATTTAAATCAGTTAAAAAAATTAAGCCAGAATTTAAATACTCTGATGATACAAGATTTGATTTTCTTTGTGATAAAAACATAATTGAAGTTAAAAATGTAACCTTAATCAGGGACAATAAATATGCAGAATTTCCTGATGCTGTTACAACTAGAGGATCAAAACATTTAAATAAATTAACAAATTCAATTAAAAAAGGCTATATACCTTACGTCTTATTTTTAACTCAAATCCAAGATATAAATCATTTTAGAATAGCGAAAGATATTGATAAAAATTACTATCAAAATTATCTATTAGCTAAGAAATCAGGTGTTAAATTTTTAGCATATAGATGTTTTTTGAGTTCTAAAGAGATTAAAATTGAAAGAAAAATTAATATAATAAATGAATAAAGATTATTCAGAAAAATTTGAAAAAATGAGATTAGCAGGAAAATTAGCTGCTAATACTTTAGATATGATCACCGATTATGTTAAACCAGGAATAACAACTGACAAAATAGATCAAATTTGTTTTGAATATATAAAAGATAACGGTGGTTACTCTGCTCCATTACATTATAGAGGTTATACAAAATCTTTATGCACATCATTAAATCACGTAATTTGTCACGGAATACCATCAGATAGAGTCCTTAATGATGGAGATTTTTTAAATATCGATGTTACTGCGATAGTAAATGATTATCATGGAGATACTAGTCGAATGTTTGCGGTTGGAGACATACCTGTTAAAGCTCAAAATCTTATAGACGCAACATACGAATCTTTAATAAGAGCAATTAATATTTTAAAGCCCGGTGCAAAATTAGGTGATATAGGTTATCAAATTCAAACTTATGTGGAAGAAAAAGGATATTCAGTTGTTAGAGATTTTTGTGGTCACGGTATAAGCAATACTTTTCATGAACATCCTAATATTTTGCATTATGGTAAAAAAAATACGGGAATGGAACTAACACCTGGAATGACATTTACAATTGAGCCAATGATTAATGCTGGTAAATATGATGTAAAAATATTAAATGATGGATGGACAGCTGTTACTAAAGATAAATCTTTTTCAGCACAATTCGAGCATACAATAGGTATAAACGAAAATGGTTATGAAATTTTCACAGAATCTGCTAAAGGTTATAGAAAGCCTCCGTATAATAAATGATACCAAGATACTCTAGAAAAGAACTTACTGATATTTGGTCTGAAGAAAATAAATATAAAATCTGGTTAAATATTGAAATTGCAGCAGCCGAAGCTATGGAAAAATATAAAATTATTCCAAAAGGAGTAGCTTCGATTGTAAAGAAAAAAGGCAAAATCAAAGTAAATAGAATTCACCAAATAGAATCAAAAGTTAAACACGATGTGATTGCTTTCTTAACTTCAATAACTGAACAGGCCGGTATAAAAGCAAGGTATCTTCATCAAGGAATGACATCCTCTGATGTTTTGGATACAAGTTTTAATGTTCAATTAGTACAATCTGGTAAAATCTTAGTTAAAGATATAGATAAAATTTTACAAATTTTAAAAAGACAGGCTAAGAAATATAAACTTACACCTTGTATTGGAAGAAGCCATGGTATTCATGCTGAACCATTAACTTTTGGTTTGAAATTGGCATCATATTACGAAGAATTTAAAAGAAATAAAAAAAGATTAAATGATGCAATTCAAGAAATTTCAACCTGTGCAATCTCTGGGGCTGTTGGTACATTTGCAAATATTAATCCAAAGATAGAAGTTTATGTGTCAAATAAACTAAAACTTAGACCTGAGCCAATTTCTACTCAAATAATTCCAAGAGATAGACATGCTTATTATTTTTCAATTTTAGCTATTATTGCTGGATCAATAGAGAGAATATCAACTGAAATAAGACATCTTCAAAGATCAGAAGTAAATGAATTACAAGAATTCTTTTCAAAAAAACAAAAAGGATCTTCAGCAATGCCTCATAAAAAAAATCCAATTTTAACTGAAAATTTAACTGGATTATCTAGAATGGTAAGAAGTTATGCTTTACCGTCACTTGAAAATATAGCACTTTGGCACGAAAGAGATATTTCCCATTCAAGTGTTGAGAGAAATATTGGTCCTGATGCAAACATTACTTTAGATTTTGCTTTGACTAGACTTGCTAATGTTTTGGAAAATATGATTATTTACCCAAAAAATATGCTTAAAAATTTAAATTTAACTAATGGATTAATTTTTTCACAAGAAATAATGCTTGAACTTACTAAAGCTGGTGTTTCAAGAGAGAAAGCTTATAGGATCGTTCAAAATTTAGCAAAAAATAGCTTTTCTAAAAATATAAAATTAATCGAATTAGTCAAAAAAGATAAGTTAATATCTAGCAAAATTTCCCAAAAACAAATTGATAAAATTTTCAGTTATTCTAAACATTTTAAAAATATTAATTATATTTTTAAAAGAGTATTTAAATAATGAAAAAAGGAAAAAAATTATACGAAGGTAAGGCTAAAATAATATACGCTTCACCGCAAAAAAATTTAGTTATTCAGCACTTCAAAGATGATGCAACGGCTTTTAACAACCAAAAAAAAGCAAAAATTGATGGCAAGGGAATTTTAAATAATAGAATTTCAGAATATATACTTTCAAATTTAAACCAGGTTGGAATAAAAAATCATCTTATTAAAAGAATAAATATGAGAGAACAACTTGTTAAAGCTGTAAATATTTTTCCTATTGAGTTTATTGTTAGAAATATTGCTGCAGGATCTTTGTGTAAAAATCTTGGTATTGAAGAAGGAACGACGCTAGAGAGACCTTTAATAGAATATTGTTTGAAAAATGATGATCTAGGTGATCCTATGATTAGCAGAGAACATATTTTAACTTTTAACTGGTTAAATGAATCAACTTTAGATTTGATTACAGGTGAATGTAAAAGAATTAATGATTTTCTCCAAGGATTGTTTAGAGGTGTTGGAATTAAGTTGGTAGACTTTAAAGTTGAATTTGGGAAAACATCAAATGATGAAGTCATTTTAGCTGATGAGATAAGTCCAGATACTTGTAGATTATGGGATGAAAAAACAGAAAAAAAATTAGATAAAGATATTTTTAGAAAAGACTTAGGGAATTTAATCGAAGGATATCAAGAAGTAGCTAGAAGATTAAATATTCTTCATCAACAACCAGTGTTAAAGCCAATTTCATTTCCAAAGCCTAAAGAAGTTAAAATTAAAAAAAAATAATGAAAATAAAAGTCATTGTAACTTTAAAAAAAGGTGTTCTAGATCCACAGGGAAAAGCGATACAGCAAACTCTTATTGGGATGGGTCATAATAATGTAAATGAAGTTAGACAGGGAAAATATTTTGAAATTGAAATTGATGAAAAAGATGAGAAAAAAGGTAAAACAAAAGCTGAGGATATGTGTAAAAAACTTCTAGCAAATTTAGTCATAGAAGATTACAAAATTGTACAATAATCAATGAAATCATCTGTAATTATTTTTCCAGGGTCTAACTGTGATAGAGATATGGATGTAGCTCTAAAGAAACACGGTTTTGATAATAAAATGGTATGGCATAATGATGCAAATTTTCCAAAAAGCGATCTAATAGTTTTGCCTGGAGGCTTTTCATATGGAGACTATCTTAGATGTGGAAGTATTGCCGCAAAATCAAAGATAATAAAGTCTGTAATTGATTTTGCAAAATCTGGTGGTCTTGTTCTAGGAATTTGTAATGGTTTTCAAATTTTAACTGAAACAGGTTTATTACCAGGCATTCTTCAACAGAATAAATATCTTAATTTCGTATGCAAAAATATTTTTGTTAAAATAAATAATAAAGAAAATAGATATTTTAAAAATTGTAAAAAAGATGTCTTAGAACTTCATATTGCTCATAATGAAGGAAATTATTTTTGTTCTAGTGACGAATTAAAATCCTTAGAAGATAATAACCAAATAGCAGTGACGTATTGCGATGAAAATGGAAGCGAAAATGAAGAAAATAACCCAAATGGAGCGATTAAAAATATCGCTGGTATATTTAATAAAGATAAAAATATTTTAGGAATGATGCCCCATCCTGAGAGAATGATTGACAAATATCTTTCTGGAACTGACGGATCTATATTTTTTGAAAACCTCTTAAAGAATTTAAAATAATGGATGTAACAGAAAAAACTGCAATAGATCACGGTCTTAAGAAAGAAGAATATAAAAAAATTTGTGAAATGTTAAAACGAGTACCTAATTTTACTGAATTAGGAATTTTTTCAGCAATGTGGAATGAACACTGCTCCTACAAATCATCTAGAAAACATTTGAAAAAACTTCACACTAAAGGCGAAAGAGTCATTCAAGGACCTGGAGAAAATGCTGGAGTCATTGATATAGATGACGATGATGCCATAGTTTTTAAAATCGAAAGTCATAACCATCCATCTTTTATTGAACCATACCAAGGTGCTGCAACAGGTGTAGGTGGAATTATGAGAGATGTTTTTACTATGGGAGCAAGACCTATTGCCAATCTTAACTCAATACATTTTGGATCACCTCAAAATAAAAAAACAAAAAACCTTTTACGCGGTGTAGTTAAAGGAATTGGTGGATACGGTAATTGTATAGGTGTACCAACAATTGGTGGACAAACATCTTTTGATGAATCATATAATGGTAATATTTTAGTTAATGCGATGACCTTGGGTTTAGTGAATAAAAATAAAATTTTTTATTCAAAAGCTGCTGGTGTTAACAAACCTGTTATTTATGTTGGTTCAAAAACAGGTAGAGATGGAATTCATGGTGCTAGCATGGCTTCTGCTACATTCGATGATAAAATTGAAGAAAAAAAACCTACAGTACAGGTTGGAGATCCATTTACAGAAAAGTTACTTCTTGAAGCATGTTTAGAACTCATGAAAGATAACTCAATTATAGCAATTCAAGACATGGGAGCAGCTGGTTTAACATCTTCTAGTGTTGAAATGGCATCAAAAGGAAAATTAGGAATAGAATTAGATCTTAGTAAAGTTCCATGCAGAGAAGAAAATATGACTCCATATGAGATAATGCTTTCTGAAAGTCAAGAGAGAATGCTAATAGTTTTAGAGAATGGAAAAGAAAATCAAGCAAAAAAAATTTTTGAAAAATGGAATATTGACTTTGCTGTAATTGGAAAAACTACTGATAGTAAAAAAATCGAATTGGTATTTGATAAGCAAAAGGTTGCTCAAATACCTATTCATCTCCTTGCAGAAAATTCTCCTTTATATGATAGAAAGTGGAAAAAAACTAAACTTCCTCAAAAAATTAAGTTTAAAAAAGAAATGTTTAAACAGCTAAATCTTATTGATTGTCTTAAAAAAATTCTTAGCAACCCAAATATATCTGACAAAAAATGGATTTGGGATCAATATGATCATACAGTTATGGGTGATACAATTCAAAAACCCGGTGGAGATTCAGGTGTTGTTAGAGTACATGGAACCAATAAAGCAATTGCCGCAAGTGTCGATTCATCCGCATCATACTGTTACTCACATCCATTAACTGGAGGAAAACAGATTGTTTGTGAAAGTTGGAGAAATTTAATTTCTGTAGGTGCAAAACCAATTGCTATTACAAATTGTTTAAATTTTGGTAATCCCGAAAAGGAAAAAAATATGGGAGAGTTTGTTGAATGTGTCGAAGGTATATCAGAAGCTAGCAAATATTTAAATTTTCCAGTGGTTTCAGGAAATGTATCATTTTACAATGAAACTAAAGACAAAGGTATAAAACCAACGCCAGCAATAGGCGGTGTTGGCTTAATTAAAGACTACCAAAATATGATTACGATGGATTTCAAAAAAGAAAAAAATTTAGTTTTAGTTTTAGGGAAAACCAAAGGTCATTTAGAACAAAGTATTTTTGCTAGGGAAATTCTAGATGAAAAAAAAGGACCACCCCCTGAAATTAATTTATTCAATGAAAAAAATATAGGAACAACTTTAATAAATCTTATAAATGATAAGCTGGTTGAAAGTGTGCATGATGTTTCTTTGGGAGGAATAATTATCGCTGTTTCTAAAATGTGTATTAAAGGAAAAAAAGGAATAAAGTTAGATAAAATAAAAAATTTAATTAACATATTTGAATATTATTTCGGTGAAGATCAAGGAAGATATATCGTTGAAATAGCAAAAAGTAATGAATCTAAAATTATAAAAATATTAAACGACAATTCTGTGCATTTTGACAAACTTGGCACTATTACAAAAAAAGATATAATTATTAATAATGAGCCAATTCTAACAGTTGACGATTTATTAAATTATAATAAGAATTGGTTAAGAGAGTATATGGTAAACTAATGGCAATGGATTTAAAAGAAATCGAAAATTTAATTAAAGAAGCTCTACCTGATGCAACCGTTGTAATTCAAGATCTTGCAGGAGATGGAAATCATTATTCTGCTACAGTTACTTCTTCTAAATTTTCTGGTATAAGCAAAATTGAACAACATAAAATGGTCTATAATTCATTGAAAGGTAAGATGGGAAACGAGCTTCATGCTCTAGCAATTAAAACAAAGGAGAACTAAATGGATCAACAAACTAACGATTTAATCAAAAATGAAATAAACAATAATGAAGTGTGCCTATTTATGAAAGGAACGCCAGATGCTCCGCAGTGTGGTTTTTCCATGGCTGTTTCAAATATACTTAAAATTTTAGAAGTAAAATTTAAAGGAGTAGATGTTTTGGAAAACCAAGAATTAAGACAAGGAATAAAAGAATTTAGTGATTGGCCCACAATACCTCAATTATATGTAAAAAATGAATTTATTGGTGGATGCGATATAATAAAAGAAATGTTTGAAAATGGTGAACTGACTAAATTATTAGAAAGCAAAAGCATTAACTTTAAAAAAAAAGAATAGTTTTTTAAAATTTACTGGAAACATTTAAATTAATTTCATAATCAGGATATTGCTTAAACAAATCATACCCTGTGTCAAATTTAACATCAAAGCCATTAAAATTTCTTGTATAGTCAAAAACAGCTTTATCATCATCTAGAGACATAGCGTATTCAATATCTTCATAAGGTATGTAGCCTAACGCCAAATAAAAAGTGTTATAATGAGCATTGTTACTTTGGTTTCTTTCATAGATCGACATTATAGAAAAACCGTTCTCAGTAATTAAATCAAATCCTATATTTGCTCTTATATTCTTTGAGTCTTGACCAATAGATTTAGTATATTCTGTAGTTTCCGAAACATAAGAATATGTGGCATCTGAAGAAGGGCTAAAGTCTAATCCAAACTCTAAACCTCCATTTGGTTTAAATGTCATAGTGTTAAAATTAATAATATCACTTAATGTAAAGCCTGCAGATATCTTACCTGTTTCAATTTTTTGTTTATTGTGTCTTAATGCGGAATTTCCTGTTTCGCTATATTCAGATAGATCTGTGTAACTAATATCAACTCTTCCATTTGGAGTAATATTAAATTTTTCTTTATGATATGTTGTAAGATAATTAATTGATCCAAATATTTGTCTACCACTTCTTTCTCCAGTTCTATTAGTTCCTCCACCTTGTGCAACATGATACATTTTTAGTGAACTTATCCCAACAATACCTTCAGTAAATTTCTTATCATCATGAGGAAAAGTTCCATAAAGAGATAAGCTATAAGAATTAGTATTTAAAGAAGTAAATGTACCTATATCCACATCATCTTTTCCAAATCGAAAAGCATATCCATACAATCTGTTTTCACTGATTTTTTTATCCATACCAAGTGTAATGCCATTGCTATTTATATCTTTAGGAGATGAGAATGCTGTTCCATCAACTTTACCAACACTAACACTACCTTCGCTCCAAAATGACCAGTTATCAGATAATTTATCTAAAGCATCATTCGTTTTGTTAGATACTGGAATAACTTTTGATAGAGATGACATCATTGAATTTGAAAAGTTAAATTTAATGTTTTGATTGCTTAATTTATCTTCATTTCTATAACGTCTTAACCAATACATGCGATTTAGTAATGGAGTTGTAACATGTTGAACAATTCTTTTTGGTGCTGCCGTTTGAGCTTCAATTGCTCCTAAAACTTCTTGGTTAACTGTTGGATCAGGACAATTTCCAGTAATAACACCATAGAAACAAGATAAATCATATTCATTAATATCGTTACCTACATCACCAATAACAAACATCTTAGTTCCATCACCACTAAATGCTAGGGCTGCTGGGTCTGTATCTTCAGTAGCTACACTAAAAGCATTACCAGCAACTGCAGTTGAGACATCAAAGCGTGTGGTTAAAGTATATTCGGTTATGTCATTACCACCCCACCCAACAATATACATCCTACTTCCATCTCCATTAAAATCTATATCCAGTGGCGATCCTTCTTCATTTCGAACAAAAAATCTTTCATCATCTCCTGCATAAGTTGCTGTTGAAATATCAAAACCTGTAGTTAATGTGTATTCATTAACAAAATCGCTATTTTCACCTACAATAAACATTCTGGTCCCATCTAAATTAAATGCTAAACCATTTGAAGATGTCTCTTGAGCATTCGTATTAAAAGTAACAATATTATCATTACCAGCAACTGCAGTTGAAATATCAAAGGGTGTGGTTAATGTGAGTTGAAAAACTCTATCTATAGTCCCTCTACCCAAAACAAACATTCTAGTTCCATCTGGGTTAAACTTTACATCCCTCGGGTCGCTATTTATCGTAAATCCGTTAGTCTGTACAAAAGTGGCTGTAGAAACATCAAAGGGTGTAGTTAATCTATATTCATTAACATCGTCACCCCTCCAACCAGTTACATACATCCTGGTACCATTATTGTTAAATGTTAATCCTCTTGGTTCATCCTCTTCATTTGCTACATCAAAACTATCAACGAATGTAGCATCAGCTAAAACATTAAGATTTATAAATACAGAAATAAAAAGAATTATTATGTAATGTAATTTTTTCATAAAAAATTTTCATAAAAAATATTTATAAATATATGCTTATTAAAATTTTGATGATACTTCTATATTTGTGCCATAATCAGGTATTTGGCTCATAATAGTATAATTTGAGCTTATTTTAAAATCAAAGCCATTAAAATTTCTTTTATATTCTACTGAAGCCTTGTCATCTTCTAATACCATTGCATATTCATTTTCTCTTTGTGGTTTGAAATTTAAACCAAAAATTATTGTTTCAGAGTGTTTATTTTCTTCACCTTGAATACGTTTGTAACTAGTATTTATAATTAGATTTTCATTGGTCTCATAATGAAACCCAATTTCAGATGTTAACATGTAATTTGAAGTAATGTCGTATGTGTAAGTGTAATTAGTGCTTGTATCAGAGACATAATTTAAATTTACAACTGAAGAGTCGCTAAAATCTAACCCAAATTCAATTAAACCGATTGGTTTCAAGGTACTTTCTTCAAACTTTAATAAATTATTCATACCAAAACCTAAAGATAATAAACCACTTTTTATTTGTTGATCATCATAAGCTAGTGCATCAGTGCCTTCTTCTTGGTATGCTTCAAGTTTTGTGTACCCAAGGTCAATTCTTAATACAGGGTTTAAATTAAAACTTTCTTTGGCAATGTTTTTACCAAAATTAATCGAACCAAAAATTTGTTTTCCGTCTCGAGATCCAGTTAATGTGTTAGATCCAGATTTTCTTTCAATATCGCTTTTAATTTTTCCAATACCAATCGTCCCTTCAATAAAATTTTTATCTATTCCTGGCTTGGTTCTGTACATTGCAATACTGTAATTCTTGCTATCAATGCCACTACCACTTGAACCTACGTCAGTATCGCTTTGACCATAATGTGCAGAAAAACCATAAATATCATCATCATTTAATTTTTTATCAAAACCAAAAGCGATGCCTTGACTATCAATTTCTTTTCTGGATGAATTATTAGTATCTCCTATTTCTGTTATACTAATTGACCCTTTAGACCAACTAGACCAATCATCTGGAAGTATACTGACATTTTTGTTTTCTGAAATTGGTACTATCAGTGCTTTGTTTATTGAAGTTAACATATCATTGCCTAAATCAATATTTAAGTCGTTTCTACTTAAATCATTTTTAAATTTATTTTGTCTTAAGTATTCTAGCCTACTAGAAATCAAGCCTAAAGATTGAGTAAATATATTCATTGCTTGGTCTGTTTGGGCTTCTATTAAACCAATTACATCTTTATCATTTGTGGGATCGTCTTTAGATGCAGTTGTAAAACTCAAAGCTGTTGTTGAACTAATTCCAGCATAACTATTTCCAGATACGTCATCAAAAGCTGTAGCATCTATTAAAACATAATATTCAGTATCGTTATCAAAGTCTGATGATGGAGTGACAGTTATTTGAGATGTTCCTGAGCCTGTTACTTGACCGCCTGTTACATCAATGCTTTCAACTGTTGAATTATCTGAAGTTTTTTTAATAGTGATATTTCCACTTTCAGCATCAACACTTTCACTAAAATTAAGAACAATAGTTGAGTCAAGTGCAACACTAGTTGCATTATCAGCAGGTACTGATGAGGTTAGGGTTGGAGCAGTTGTGTCTCCTGTTGTAAAACTCAAGGCTGTTGTTGAACTAATTCCAGCATAACTATTTCCAGATACGTCATCAAAAGCTGTAGCATCTATTAAAACATAATACTCTGTTGAACTGTCTAATGTTACTGATGGGTTTAAGGTAATTTGAGTTGATCCTGATCCACTTAATTGACCACCTGTAACATCAATTGTTTCAACAGTAGAATTATCTGATGTTTTCTTTATTGTTATATTTCCAGTTTCAGCATCAACAATCTCATCAAAATTTAAAACTATATTTGCATCTTCTGCAACTCCAGTTGCATTATCAGCAGGCACTGATGAGGTTAAGGTAGGATTGGTACTATCAGTACTTCCAAAATACTCTAGTTCATTTATTTGATGAGCCGAGCTTCCAGTTGAAGTTACATAATAACGAAAATAAGAAAATGCATTCGGTGTATTAAAATCATCACCATCACCATTATATTTAAGCACTCTAAGACGAGTTGTACCCCATGGAGAGGTACCATTATTATCGTAGACAAAAATATCTGTCCAATTACTCCCATCATTTGAGCCTTGTATTTTCCAAATGTCTGGATCTCTTGACGTAACATCATTTCCAGAAGTTATGGTGAAATGACTTAAAATATAAGGTTGTGAAAATCCAACAGAGATCCACTGGGTTGGCCCGTTACAACACCATTTATGATTGGTGGCACCTACTTTGTTATCAAATACATTAAACGAACCTTCGTGGGTCCATTTTTCTTCACTACTTGCGCTTATTGATGTCCAATTCCAATTTGTATTTTCACCATCTACTCCATCATCTTCAGGATCTGTAAGATCTCCACCTATTAAAGCTAGTGTTCCTGTTCCAAGTACTTCTACTGAGTATGAAACATTAATCCAACTAAAAAAAATTAAAAAAAAAATTATTTTAAAAAAAATTAATCTCATATTAAATTTTTTACCTGAAAAAGTAATTTAATATAAATTACAAAATATAGTAGTTGGAAAGTGCATATCAAAAAGTATCAAAATACAAGAAATATGTATGATTTTTATCTAGAGTAATACTCAATTACTAAGTTTGGTTCCATTACTACCGGATATGGCACCTCTTCAAATTTAGGAACTCTTACAAATTTTACTTTTTTATTTTTTTCATCTACCTGAATATATTCAGGTGTTTCTCTTTCTTTATTTGCGAGAGCAATATCTATAAGAGCAAGTTTTTTTGATTTATCTCTTATCTCAATAGAATCTTCTTCTTTCACTTGATAGCTTGATATATTAACTTTTTTTCCATTTACTCTTACATGTCCATGATTGATTAATTGTCTAGATGAAAAAATTGTATTTGAAAGTTTTGCTCTATATATTACTGCATCTAATCTTCTTTCAAGTAATCCAATTAAATTTTCTGCACTATCACCTTTTTTCATAATAGCTTTTTTATACATATTTCTAAATTGTCTTTCGTTCATATTGCCGTAGTAAGATTTTAATTTTTGTTTAGCTTGTAATTGAATTCCGTAATCTGAAGGTTTGGCTGATTTTGTCTGACCGTGTTGACCTGGAGGATATGCTCTTGTGTTAAATGGACTTTTAGGTCTACCCCATAAGTTTACTCGAAGACGTCTGTCTACTTTATGTTTAGAGTTTAATCTTTTTGTCATTTAATAAATGGCTTTATAAACTTACTCATATTTTTGTCAATTAACCTTTTTTAGCTAAACTTGCAAATACACTTGATAATATGCGAGTTTCTTTTTCTGAGAGATCCATTTTATAAAAAATACTTCTCAAATTTTCAATCATTATAGGTTTTTTCTCAATTTGTTTGAAAAAATTTTTTTTTTCTAGATTTTGGATACACAAGTTTGCCATTGATTGTATTTGTTTTTTAGTTGCAGATTTAATCTTTTTAGATTTTTTATAAGATTTAAAATTAACACTTAATAAATTAAAAATCATATGAGCAACTATGATTAGACTATGAGATAAATTTAATGATTTAAAATCTGAATTTGTTGGGATTTGCAATGTATAATTAGCATAACTTATTTCATTATTTGAAAGACCAGAAGCTTCAGATCCAAATATAAATGCTACCTTTTTTTTTAAATTTATTTTTTTTAAATCATTTAATTGAATGTGTTTAACATTTTTGTTTCTAAACCTAGATGTTGTTGCTACTAAATAATCAATATTTTTAAGAGCAGGTTCAATATCATTAAAAACTTTTGTTTGTTTTATTATATCTTTTGCACCAACTGATGTGGCTATTATTTTATCATTTGGAAAACTTGGTTTAGGATTAACTAATATTAATTTATTAAAGTTGAAATTTTTAATTGCTCTTGCACAGGCGCCAATGTTTTCAGACAATTGAGGTTTATGAAGTATAAAAGAAATATTTGAAATAGACATTAAATGCTTGCAGGAGCTTTATCTTTGAAAAGTTTGTAATCCAAGCTATCTACTAAAGCTTTAAAAGATGCCTCAATAATATTTGCAGATACACCTATAGTAAACCAATTCTTTCCTTTTGAGTCTGTACTTTCAATTGAAACACGTGTTACAGCTTCAGTTCCTGTGTTTAAAATTCTTACTTTATAATCGACAAGTCTTAAATCTTTTAGATACTCAGAGTATTTTGCTAACTTATCTACATTGTTTCTTATTGCATTATCTAATGCGTGAACAGGTCCATTGCCCTCGCCTTCACATAAGATAATTTTATTATCTACTTTCAACTGAGCTTTTGCTGAAGAAATAATATTTCCTGATCCATCTTTTTTAACACTTACGTCATATTCTTGAATTAAAATGTATCTTGGAATCTCTCCCATTATTCTTCTTGCTAAAAGTTCAAATGATGCATCGGCTCCATCATAACTATAACCAATAAATTCTCTATCTTTTACTTCTTCAAGCAATTTTTTAATTTTTGGATCATCGTCCTTAAATTTAATTCCAATAGAATTAAGTCTTGAAACAATATTTGATTTACCTGATTGATCAGATACTACAATGTTTCTTACGTTTCCTACTGACTCTGGATTTATATGCTCATATGTTTTCGGATCTTTTTGAACTGCAGATACATGTAATCCACCTTTGTGAGAAAAAGCAGCAGCTCCAACATATGGCAAATGTTGATTAGGCTTTCTATTCAATATTTCGTCAAGAAGTCTTGAGCACTGGGTTAACTTGCTTATACTTTCTTTTTTAATTTTAATATCAAATTTTTTTGAAAAAGATTCTTTTAAATATAAAGTTGGTATTACTGACATTAAATTAGCATTTCCACATCTCTCGCCTAAACCATTAATTGTTCCTTGGATTTGTCTAACGCCAGAATTTACAGCAGCTAAAGAATTTGCGACTGCATTACCTGTATCATTGTGTGCATGAATACCTAAATTTTTACCTGGAACAACTTTACTTACTTCGCCTACAATTTCAGAAACTTCATTTGGTAAAGTTCCTCCATTTGTATCGCAAAGCACTATCCATCTTGCACCATTATCATATGCTGATTTAATACATGAGAGTGCATATTCTTTATTGTTTTTATAACCATCAAAAAAGTGTTCAGCATCAAACATAAATTCTTTCTTTTCTTTAACAAAGAGTTTTGTACTTTCAGAAATATTTTCTAGATTTTCCTCGTTAGTTATTCCTAGAGCAACATCAACATGAAAATCCCACGACTTGCCCACTAAACATACAGCATTTGTATTGCTGTTGAGAATTGAAGATAAACCTGGATCATTATCGGCACTTCTACCTGATCTTTTTGTCATGCCAAATGCAGTTAGAACTGAGTTATTTAATTTAATTTTTTTTTGAAAAAACTCAGTATCAGTAGGATTTGCTCCTGGCCATCCTCCTTCAATATAATCGACACCTAAAGCATCCAAAGATCCAGAGATTTTCAATTTATCATCTATTGAAAAATCTACACCTTGAGTTTGCGCGCCATCTCTAAGGGTTGTGTCAAATATGTATATTCTGTCTTTAGTCATTTAAATTTCCAAAGTGTTGTATCATCTTTATCTTCAATTAAAACTCCTTTATTAAATAACTCGTCTCTAATCTTGTCAGCTGTTTTATAATCCTTATTCTTTCTTGCATTATTTCTTTCTTTAATTTTTTGTTTAATTTGATCTTCACTGATTTTTAATTTGTTTTGTTTAAACTCATCCCAATTTTTTTTACTCTCATTTAAAAGACCAATAAAATTACAAGCAGAAACAAAAATTTCTTTATCTTTTAATTCACCTTTTTGAGATTTCTCATATAATTTGTGAAGATTTGCAATATAACCCGGTGTATTTAAATCGTCATATAAAGGCAAAAGATATTCATCTGGAATTAAGATTTGTTTTTTTATTTCAGTGAAGCTTTCATACCATTTGCTAATTGTTTTCTCACACTCTGACAAAAGTTTTTCATTCCAGTCTAAAGGTTGGCGATAGTGAGTACTTAGCAATGCTAATCTAAGAACTTGTCCATTAATATTATTTTTAAAATCAGCAATTCGTAAAATATTCCCTTGTGACTTAGACATTTTTTCACTTGAAATTGTTATAAAACCATTGTGTACCCAATAATTTGCAAAAACATCATTTTTGTTTGCACATCTTGATTGAGCAATTTCATTTTCATGATGAGGAAAGATCAAATCTCTTCCGCCACCATGAATATCAAACTTTTCACCTAAATATTTTTTCGACATCACAGAACATTCAAGATGCCATCCAGGTCTACCCTTTCCCCATGGAGAATCCCATGAAGGTTCGTTAGTTTCTGATGGTTTCCACAATACAAAATCTGCAGGATTTTTTTTATTTTTAGAGATTTCAACTCTGGCCCCAGCAACTAGCTCTTCTAATTTTTTATTTGATAATTTACCATAATCACTAAATTTATTAACCTCGAAATAAACATGACTATTTTTTTCATAAGCATATTTATTTTTAATAAGTTCGCTTATCATTTCAATCATTAACGAAATATTTTCTGTGGCTTTTGGTTCGTAACTTGGGTTTTCACAATTCAAATACTTACAATCCTCATGAAAAATATTTGTAATTTTTTTAGTGAGATCTTCTATTGAAATTTTTTTTTCTAACGATGAAGTTATTATCTTATCATCTATATCTGTTATATTTCTAACATATGTAACTGATTTTTTTCCATATTTGCATTTTAAAACTTTAAATAAAATATCAAATATTACTAACGGTCGTGCGTTTCCAATATGTGGATTATCATAAACGGTCGGACCACAAACGTACATCCCAATTTTTTTAGTATCTATTGGTGTAAATTTTTCTTTCTTGTTTCCAAGGCTATTTGTTAAAAAAATATCTTTATTCATTATTCTAGAAATATACTTTAATTTGGTGTTTGTGAATCTTTTAGATTACTTAGGAATCTTACAAACTGGGATGGGTTCCATTTTATGAAGATTTAAATTTCTAATTTTTATGTATTTTTCATAATTTGGAGAATTTGGATTGTTCATTGCGTCCTCGACTTCTTTATATTTTAGACCTAATTGACTCTCATCTGTTCTTCCATCATCCCATAAACCATCTGTTGGACTTGCATTAATTATTTCATTAGATATTTTTAATTCTTTACCAAGTTCCCAGACTTCAGTTTTAGTACAATCTGCAATTGGCGAAATATCAACACCACCATCTCCATATTTGGTATAAAAACCTACTCCAAAATCTTCAACTTTATTACCTGTTCCAACAACAATACCTTTGTTGGCTGCAGCAACTTGGTAAAGTGTTGTCATTCTTATTCTTGCTCTGGAATTTGCCATACCATGTTCGTTATTAAAATTAACCAAAGTATTTTCAAAATTTTTAAATACATTGTCTAATTCGATTAAATGCGTCTCAACATTCTTAAAATTATCAGTGAGCCATTTTTTATGTAATAGACTTAAATCATTTTGATCTTTTTTTTGTTTTATCGGCATTGTTAGAGCAATAGTTTTTAGTCCAGTCATCGCACATAGGGTACTTGTTACAGATGAGTCTATGCCTCCAGAGATACCTATTACGAGAGACTCGGCCTTTGAAGGCATTGAGTTTACATATTTTAATATCCAATCTTTAATAAAAACAACTTTTTTACTTACTTCCATACATTAAATATATGTTAATAGATTAATTTTTAAACGTTTAAGATGCCGCTCTAACACCGCTTCTTGCGTAAATAGAATTCTTTTTAATTTCATCCGATATTAAAAAGGCAAGCTCTAGAGCCTGGTTTGCATTTAATCTTGGATCACAATGAGTTCTATATCTACTAGATAAATCTTTATCTGAAATTTTTTGAGTTCCACCAGTGCATTCTGTAACATTTTGTCCTGTCATTTCTATATGCAATCCTCCTGCATATGATCCTTCGCTTTGATGTACTGCAAAAACATTTTTAACTTCTTTTAAAACATTATTAAAAGGTCTTGTTTTAAATCCAGTTGTAGATTTAATTGTATTTCCATGCATTGGGTCACAAGACCAAATAACATTTAAACCTTCTTTTTTAACTGTTTTAATTAATTTAGGTAAAAATTTTCCTACATTCTCATGACCAAATCTAGAAATTAAAGTTATTTTTCCTTTTTCATTTTTTGGATTAATCACATTACAAATTTTTACAATCTCTTCAGGCTTAGATGTTGGACCACATTTAATTCCAATAGGATTTTCAATACCTCTACAAAATTCAACATGTCCACCTTCAAGTTGTCTAGTTCTATCACCTATCCATACAAAGTGAGCGGAGGTATCATGATACTCTCCAGTAGTAGAGTCCACTCTCGTCATACTTTCCTCAAAAGGTAATAACAAGGCTTCATGAGATGTCCAAAAGTTTACTGTTTTAAGTCTTCTGTTAAAGTCTGAATTTATTCCACATGCATCCATAAATGCTAAAGCATCGGCAATTTTATCTTCTAATTCTTTAAATTTTTTACTTTGAGAACTTTTTTTAATATATCCCAAATTCCAAAGATGAACTTTTTTTAAATCAGCAAATCCTCCATGACAAAATGCTCTAATAAGATTTAGTGTGGAAGCAGATTGTGAATACGCTTTAAATAACCTTTTTGGATCTGGTCTTCTTGCTTTTTCTGTAAAATCAATACCATTAATATTATCACCTAAGTAACTTGGAAGTTCTTTATCAGCTTGTTTTTCAGTTGGAGCACTTCTCGGCTTGGAAAATTGTCCAGCTATTCTACCCAGTTTTACAACTGGTAATGACGCAGAATAAGTTAATACTAAAGACATCTGTAACATAACTTTGAAGTAATCTCTAATATTATCAGGATTGAATTCTGCAAAACTTTCCGCACAATCACCACCTTGAAGTAAAAAAGCCTTACCATCTACAACATCTGCCAATTGTTGTTTCAAATGTCTTGTCTCACCAGCAAAAACTAAAGGAGGAAAATTTTTAATTTTACCTAAAACCATGTTAAGTTCTTTTTCATCCTCATACTTAGGAATATGTTTTACTGGATAATTTCTCCAACTATTTATTTTCCATTTTTTCATAATTCAACTTTAGAGTGTTTTATCAGGGTTTAAAAATTATTCAACTGTGACTGATTTAGCTAAATTTCTAGGCTTATCAATGTCATATCCTTTTTTAAGAGCTGAATAGTAGGCTAATTTCTGTAAAGGTATTGTAATCAAAAAAGGTAAAAGTTCGTCTGACGTATTTTCAACTTCTATACTTTCCCAAATGTTTTCGGAATATATTTCATCTTTACTTTTATTTGTAATTAGCAAAACTTTAGCACCTCTAGCTATAACCTCTTGCATATTAGAAATTGTTTTTGTGTAATATTCATCTCTAGGCGCCAATACAACAACAGGCATACCCTCTTCTATTAAAGCCAGTGGACCATGTTTCATTTCTCCAGCTGGATATCCTTCAGCATGAACATACGATAGTTCCTTTAATTTTAATGCACCTTCTAAAGCAATAGGATATGAATACCCTCTACCTAAGAACATTGATCCTTTTACTTCAACAAAAGAATTACAAACAGACTGTATTTTACCATCTGTTTCCAGAGTTTTGTTGATTAAATCTGATAATGAACAAAGAGTTTTAATCTTTTTAATATATGTAGATTTATTGATATCTTTTCTCATAAAGGAAATTTTTAATGATAAAATATATAAAACTAACATTTGACCTAAAAATGCTTTCGTTGAAGCAACGCCAATTTCAGGTCCACAATGAATTGGTAAAACAAATTTAGAATCTCTTGCAATAGAACTTTCTACAACATTAACTATACTGCATGTTTTCATTTTATTTTTATTACAAAGATCTAATGAAGCATATGTATCAGCAGTTTCTCCAGATTGAGAAACGAACACATATAATGCGTCTTTTTTAAATCTATTTTTTCTGTATCTAAATTCCGAAGCTATATCCACTGACACATCTAAGGAAGTTAATTGCTCAAACCAATATTTTGCCATTAAGCATGAATGGTAAGCTGTGCCACACCCAATTAATACTACAGAAGAAATATCTTTAATCTTCCAGGGAAAGTTAAAAATATTTATATCACTATTAATTTTATCAATATATTCGTTTATACAATTTTTAATTGTAACTGGTTGTTCTTCAATTTCTTTAGCCATAAAATGTTTAAAATCACCTTTTTCATAATTCTCATTATTTTCTGAGAGTTTTAGTATTTTTTTATTTACCTTGCTTCCGTTTTTATCAAAAAAATCAACACTATTATTTTTTAAAATACAAAATTCTCCATCATTTAAATATGAAATTTTATTTGTCATTGTTTTCAACGCATAAGAGTCTGAGCCCAAATAATTTTCGTTTGGTCCATATCCAACTGCTAAAGGAGATCCTCTTCTAGCACCAATTATAAGATCTGGATAATCTTTAAAAATTATTCCTAATGCAAAACTACCGTGAAGTTTTTTCAAAACTTTTATAATTGTTTTTTTTAGATCATTTTTTTTAAGATATTCAGTAATTAAATGAACTATAACTTCTGTATCAGTTTGAGATTTAAATTTGTGCCCTTTTTTAATTAAAAATTTTTTTAATATTGTAGAGTTTTCAATAATTCCATTATGAACAACTGAAACTTTTTCAGACGAATGTGGATGAGCATTGATGGTACTTGGTACACCATGAGTAGCCCATCTTACATGTCCAATTCCAACCATACCTTCTAAACGTGATTTTAATAAATTTTTTTCTAATGAATCAACTCTACCTTCACATTTAACTTCATTTAATACGCCTTTGTTCAATGTTGCAATTCCTGCAGAGTCATATCCTCTGTATTCTAATTTTTTTAAAGAATTTATTATCGGAGATATGACTTGTTTATTGCTTGTTATTCCGACTATGCCACACATTATTTTTTCCTTTTATAATTTTTAATTTCTGATTGAAATGATCTAGTTAATGCTAGAGACCTTTTTGATACATTGCTTGTTATAACAGACCCTGCTCCAATTATAGCATCTTCGTTGATTGTTACTGGAGCGACAAGTGATGAGTTAGAACCGATGAATGCTTTATTTTTAATTTTTGTTTTATTTTTATTAACTCCATCATAATTACATGTAATTGTTCCAGCACCTACGTTAACATCATCTCCTAAATAACTATCTCCTATATATGATAAATGATTAATTTTAGATTTTTTTCCAACTATACTTTTCTTAATTTCAACAAAATTTCCAATTTTAGATCCTTTTTTTAAAACTGTGCCTGGTCTTACTCTAGCGAATGGTCCTATACTAACATTATTTTCTACTTTAACATTTTCTAAATGAGAAAAAGATAATATTTGTACATTGTTTTGTATCTTAACTTTTTTTCCAAATACCACATAAGGTTCTATAACGACATTTTTACCAAGTTTAGTATCTTTTGAAAAATATACGGTTTCAGGTGCAATCATTTTTACACCTTTTTTTAAAAATTTTTTTCTTAATTTTTCTTGTAAATTTATTTGTTTCATTTAATAAAATACTTATAGTTATGTGAATGTAATCTTTAATTCACAAATTATTTCTTATTAATACTTTTAAAAATGAGTCAAAAACTAACAATTCTTTTCGATCTTGATGGTACTCTAGTTGATACAGCGCCAGATCTAATGAATGCACATAATTTTGTGATGAAAAAATTTGGATATGAGACTAAATCAACAGACGATATTAGAAAGATGATTGGCCAAGGTGCAAAGTCATTAATTGGGAGATCTGTTTGGGGACAAGCAAAAAAAGAATTTAGCAAAATTAAAGATAAAAAAATTACTGATGAAATGGTCAAAGATTTTGTAAAATATTATGGTGAGAATATCTTAATTGAAAGTGAATTAATAGAAGGAGTGAAAGATTTTTTAGATTGGTGTAAAAATCAAAAAATATCTTTAGCAGTTTGTACTAATAAACCTGAACATTTAGCAATAGATTTATTAAAAAAAATTAATATTTATGATTACTTTGAATATGTTGCTGGTAGCAACACCTTTGATTATTGTAAACCTGACCCTAGACACATAACAAGTATAATTGAAATTCTAAATGGTGATATTAAAAAAAGTATAATGATAGGTGATAGCGAAACAGATGCAAATGCAGCAAAGGCGGCTGATGTTCCTTTTATTCTTTTAGAAGACGGATATACACAAAAAAAAGTTGATGAGATTTTTCACAATCATTTAGTTAGAAATTTTGTTGGTATAGAAAAGATAATTAAAAATTATATTAATGATTGATTTCAATATTTTTTTTGCATTAATTAGTTTTTACTTCGTTATGTATGTAACTCCAGGTCCTAACAATGCTATGGTACTTGCTTCTGGGTTAAAATTTGGTTTTTTAAAAACAATTCCACACATGTCAGGAATTACCATTGGCCATATTACACAATTAATATTAGTTTGTTTTGGTCTAGGTAAAATTTTTCAGATTTTTCCTGAAATTCAAAATGTTTTAAAAATTTTATGTGCAATTTATTTACTTTATCTAGGATACAAAATAATTGGATCTTTTAATAAAATTAAAGAGGATGGTTCAAAACCCTTAAAATTTTATGAAGCTGCATTATTTCAGATAGTGAATCCTAAAGCATGGACTATCTCTACAATGGCGGCCTCTGGTTTTTTACCAAAAGATGGAAATTTAATTATTTCAATTTTTTTTATTGCATTCGTAGCTCTTGTTATTTGCCCTATATCTATATCTCCTTGGGCTGCTTTTGGATCTGCTATAAGAAAATTTGTAAAGAATAAAAGAATAAAAGCTTTAATTGAGTATTTTTTAGCTTTTTTACTTTTGATTACAGCCATTTTGATTGTAATACAAAAATAATTTAATATTACTAATATTTAAATTAAGGAGAGATTTTGATTTTACATAAAGTAAGAGTTTATCCATCAAAAAATAAATTAATTAAAAAAAAACAACTTGCATGGAAAATTGCAGAAGTTGCTAGTGATAATTCAAAGCTAAATAAATTTTCAGTTGATATGGCAATAAACAGAATAATTGACAATTCTTCAGTAGCTATAGCATCATTAAATAGAAAAGCAGTAATTGCCTCGAGAGAGATGGCATTAAAACATCCAAAAAAAAATGGTGCAAATATTTTTGGTGTAAGTAAAGATAAAAAATTCGATTGTGAATGGGCGGCATGGACTAATGGAACTGCTGTAAGAGAATTAGATTTTCATGATACATTTTTAGCAGCTGATTACAGTCATCCAGGTGATAACATTCCTCCATTAATAGCAGTTGCTCAACAAAAAAAGATGAGTGGCATTGATCTTCTTAGAGGAATAATCACAGCTTATGAAATTCAAGTAAATTTAGTTAAGGGAATTTGTCTTCACAAACATAAAGTAGACCATATCGCGCATTTAGGCCCAAGTGTAGCGGCTGGAATAGGTTCTATGTTAAAATTAAAAACAGAAACTATATATCAAGCTGTACAACAATCATTACATACAACAATTTCAACCAGACAATCTAGAAAGGGAGAAATTTCTAGTTGGAAAGCATTTGCACCTGCACATGCTGGTAAACTTGCAATAGAAGCTGTAGATCGTGCAATGAGAGGTGAAGGTTCGCCTAGTCCAATATATGAGGGTGAGGATAGTGTTATAGCACAAATATTAGATGGCAAGAAAGCATTGTATAAGGTTCCACTTCCAAAAAAAAATAGCGAGAAAAAAGCAATATTGGAAACATATACAAAAGAATATTCAGCAGAATACCAAGCTCAAGCACTGATAGACATAGCAAAAAAACTTAATAAAAAAATTCCTGACTTAAAAAAAATAAAAAAAATAGATATATATACAAGTCATCATACACATAATGTAATTGGAACTGGAGCTAATGATCCTCAAAAAATGGATCCTAATGCAAGCAGAGAAACTTTAGATCATTCAATAATGTATATTTTTGCTGTAGCATTAGAAGATGCTTCTTGGCATCATGTAAAATCATATAACAAAACAAGGTCTAATAGAAAAAGTACAATAAAAATTTGGAACTCGATTAAAACTCACGAAGATAAAAAGTGGACAAAAAAATATCACGATCCTAATCCAAAAAATAAATCATTTGGGGCTAAAGTGGTTGTTACAATGAATAACGGTAAAAAATTTATAGAGCAACTTGATAAAGCAGATGCTCATCCTTATGGCTCTAGACCATTTAAAAGAGAGAATTACATAAATAAATTCAATGTTTTAACAAATAATATTATTACAAATAAAGAGAGAAATAGATTTTTAAAATCTGTACAAAATTTAAAAAAAATTAAATCCGGCCACTTAAATAATTTGAATTTAGAAGTTAGACCTAAACAACTAAAGAAAAATAGTAAAAAGGGAATTTTTTAATGCACTTTGTAAAAAAAAAACCCGAAGATAAAAGAAAAGATTTTGTAACTAAATTACAATCTAATAAAATTTTAAGAATTCCTGGTGCATATAATCCACTTACTGCAAAACTTATTGAAGAGATTGGTTATGATGCAATTTATGTATCTGGTGGCGTCATGTCAAATGATCTAGGGTATCCAGATATTGGTTTAACTACTCTAGAAGATGTAAGTAATAGATCAAAACAAATTGCCAGGATAACAAATTTACCAACTCTTGTTGATATAGATACAGGATTTAAAAACTGTAAAAAAACAATAGAAACATTTGAAAAATTTGGAATTACAGGGGTCCATATAGAAGATCAAATAGAAAGAAAAAGATGTGGGCATTTGGATAATAAAGAATTAATCAGTAAAGATAAAATGGTAGAAAAAATAAAAATATGCGTAAACACAAAAAAAGATACTAATTTTAAAATAATTGCTAGATCTGATGCCAATAGTGTTGAAGGTTTAGATAAGATGATTGATAGATGTAAAGCATATATTGATTCTGGAGCAGAAATTATTTTTCCTGAGGCTCTTAAAGATGAAAGAGAGTTTGAAAAAGTAAGAAAATCTCTTAATTGTTACTTACTAGCTAATATGACTGAATTTGGAAAATCAAAACTTTTAAACTATAAAGAGTTAGAAAATATAGGCTTTAACATAGTAATATATCCAGTAACAACACAAAGATTAGCTTTAAAAAACGTTGAGGACGGTTTGCGTGCTATTTTTGCCGATGGACACCAAAATAATATTATTGATAAAATGCAAACTAGAAAAAGATTGTATGATTTAGTGGAATATGAAAAATACAACGCTTTAGACGAAAAAATTTATAATTTTGATACTGATGGTCATAGTTAATGAGTGATGAAATAAAAAAAGGACTTTTGGGTATTGTGGTTGATGAGACAACGGTCTCTCAAGTAATGCCTGAAATTAATTCTTTAACTTATAGAGGTTATGCAGTTCAAGACCTATGTGATAAATGTAGTTTTGAAGAAGTTGCTTACTTAGTTCTTCATGGTGAACTTCCTAACAAAAAACAATTAACAAGTTTTATTAAAGAAGAAAGATCTGACAGAAAATTATCTAAAGAGATTTTAAGTGATATCAGAAAAATGCCTAAAAAAGCTCATCCTATGGATGTAGTAAGAACAGCGGTAAGCTTAATGGCATTAGAAGATAAGGAAACTAAAGATAATTCACATAAGGCAAACATGAGAAAGGCTATAAGAATATTTTCTAAAACACCTATAGCTTTAGCTGCATTCTTCAGGTCTAGAAAAGGGAAAAAAATAATTCAACCTAAGAAAAAACTATCTTTCTCTGAGAACTTTTTTTATATGTGTTTTGGTAAAGTACCAAGTAAAGAAATTGTAAAAGCATTTGATGTATCTCTTATACTTTACGCTGAACATAGTTTTAACGTCTCGACTTTTACAGCAAGAACAATAACGAGTAGTTTATCTGATATTCATGGTGCAATTACAGGTGCTATTGCCAGTTTAAAAGGTCCATTGCATGGAGGGGCTAATGAAGAAGTTATGCATATGATGAATAAAATAAAAAAACCAGAAAAAGCATTTAAATGGATTAACAAAGCATTGGATAATAAAGATGTAGTCATGGGATTTGGTCATAGAGTTTATAAAAAAGGTGACTCGAGAGTTCCCACTATGGAAAAATATTTTAAAAAAGTTTCTAAAATTAAGAATGATAGAAAGTTTATTAAAATCTATGACATTGTTAAGAATGTAATGATTGAAAGAAAAAATATTCATCCTAACGTCGATTATCCTACTGGTCCGACTTATCATTTAATGGGATTCGATACAGATTTTTTTACTCCTATATTTGTTATTTCTAGAATAACTGGTTGGTCAGCACATATAATGGAACAGCATGCAGCAAATAAATTAATTAGACCACTTTCAAAATATAGTGGACCAAAACATAGAAAGGTGATGCTTTTAAATCAAAGATGATATAATTCTTCAGCTCTTTTTTGAAACGCATCAGCAATTTTATCTAGGCCAAATTTAAAAGACTTAGTCATTACAATATTCAAAAAATGATTTTTTAATTCAAAATCAACTTCAAAAGTTACTTCAGTAATATTGTTGATTTCATGGAACTTCCAATTATTTTCCAAATATTTTAATGGTCCATCTATATTTGTTACATATATTGTATCTTGTTCTATATTATATTTTACATCACTTTTATAAGTATCTTTAAATGGTCCTTTGCCAATCGTGAGATCAGCAACAATAATAATTAAATTATCTTTTTTATTTCTTTCATAAACTTTAGATTCTAAACAAAATGGTACAAATGTTGGATATTTTTCAATATCAAGAACTAAATCTATTAGTTGCTCCTTCTTGCATCCAATAGATCTTTTAACAGATGCTTTGGGCATTAGCTTGATCTATTCTTTTTTTTTGAAGTTTAGCAAAATCCTCGTCGGCATGATAAGAAGATCTTGTAAGAGGTGAAGAAGAAATTAACAAAAAACCTTTGGATGTTGCTATTCTTTTTAAATCTTCAAATTCATCTGGTCTATAATATCTATCTAAAGGATGATGTTTAGGAGATGGTTGTAAATATTGACCAATTGTTAGAAAATCTACCTCAGCAGATCTAAGATCATCCATTACTTGGATTATTTCATCTTTTATTTCCCCAAGACCAACCATAAGACCTGATTTAGTAAAAACTTTTTTATTATTTTTTTTTGCATTTTTCAAAAGTTCTAATGATTCAAAATACTTTGCACCAGGTCTAACTTTTCTATAAAGGCTTGGAACTGTTTCTATATTGTGATTAAAAACATCTGGGTCTGCCTCTAAAACTTTTTTGTAAGCATCACCCTTTCTTAAAAAATCTGGTGTCAATACTTCAATTGAAGTTTTAGGATTTTTATTTCTAGTTTCAATAATAACTTCTTTGAAATGATTTGATCCACCATCTTTTAAATCATCTCTATCAACAGATGTTATTACCACATGTTTTAAATTTAATTTTTTTACTGCATTAGATATTTTGAATGGCTCTAATGGGTCTAAGCTTTTTGGTTTTCCAGTTTTAACATCACAAAAAGCACATGCTCTAGTACAAGTATCACCCATTATCATAAAAGTTGCATGTCTTTTACTC
>CACFKJ010000005.1 GCA_902566805.1 uncultured Pelagibacteraceae bacterium | reverse complement strand
TTAAAGGAATTTAATTAGGCGTTTTTTTTATAAATTCAAATGCTTTATAAGAGTCAACAATGTCTAACTGATTTTTATATATATTAATAAAATCATCAAAACTTTTTGACTTTAAATCATCATTTTTTTTATATGACGAATATTGTTTTTTTTTTTTAACTATTCCAACTCCTTTATCAATATTTGCTATTTTTAATAATAAATCAGGGTGATCATTTATCTCAACGGCCACTTTCCATATCTCACCATGCCAAAAAGTCGTCGCTTGTTTTTTGCTGTGCCCTTCTAAATGATTCCGTGGAAGCAAATCATGAATAAAAATTACACCATCTTCATTTAAAAAATTTAATGAATTAAGTACATCGTTTTGACATTGTTTATAGGTATGCAATCCATCGATAAAAACAACATCAAATTTTAGATCTTTTTCTATATTTTGAAAAAATTCATCAGAAGTCATTTTAAAATTTCCACCCATAACTGGATCGACTCCATATTTATTTAGTTCAAGCAAAGGGATTGAGTCAAATACCTCTTTGTGTAATACACCTATTTCTAAATATTTACACTTTTCAAATTCATATCTGTTTATAGCATAATTAATGAAAGCTATTCTATTAAATGATTTATTTTCATATTCAAAAATGTTAATATTAAAAATGTCTAAAATATCTCCTTTTAATTTATAATAAGGAAGTTTTCCAGTGAGAATAGGAGGCACAAAAGGTTTAATTAGTTGTTTGATTTTTTTAAGAAAGGCCATTGCTTTATGTTTAAAAATTTAAAAAAAAGTTATTTAAAATTTATATTAATATTTTTACTTATTTCAACATTTATTTTGATAAATAATCAAAACTACAAAAAGTTATTTAGACCTTTATATCATAAATTAATTTTAGTTTATAATAATTTCACGCCAGATAAAATTAAAGCTTTAAACAAAATATTATTTAATAAAGTTGATCACAGAGCAATTTTAAATGACTATAATACTTCCTTTTTACCAGATACTTTTTCAAAAAAACTTAAATATAAATTTGTAAAACTAGATTTCATAAGGTCTGAAAAAATTTTTACAGTAGAAAGTTATGCTAATAAATATAGACCGTCAGGTATAAATTATTCGTTAATTGATTTTATTGATAAAGAAAATATTTTATTTTCAATAAAAAATGGAGAATTTTATAAAACAAGTTTAAAAACTCTTAATGAGAATACAAAACTGACTTTAAAAGATGTAAAAATAATTAAAACAAATTTAGTCACTACTAAAATTTTAGATAGCCTTATATATGAGAATAATTTATATATCTCCCATGTTTTTTGGAATGACAAAAAAAAATGTTCTAATTTAAAAATTTCATTTGCAGAAATCAAACCTTCATCTAAAGAGTTAATTTTTAAGGATTATTTTTTTAGCAAAGAATGTTCAGAAAAAATATGGGCTGGAAGAATACAACCAATTAAGTTTAACAATTATAATGGTTTTTTAGTAACAACCTCTGACACTATGGGTAATATACCAACAGGAAATTCTCAAAAAGAAAATTCTATTTTTGGTAAAACATTATATTTAAAAGATAAAAATGAATATGAAATATTTAGTTATGGCCATAGAAATGCCCAAGGGTTATTTGTAGACAATGCCAAACAGATAATTATATCAACTGAACATGGGCCCAGAGGTGGAGATGAAATAAATTTAATTCAAAAGGGAAAAAACTATGGATGGCCAATAAGTTCGTATGGATATAAATATAGTGAACCAATTAATGATGACTTGAATTATAGTGATAACCATAAAAAATATGGATTTGAAGAACCAATATTTTCTTTTATACCATCAATAGGAATTTCTGAAATAATACCTGTTCCAAAAAAATTTAATGAATTTTGGAAAAATAATTTTCTTATATCTTCTTTATGGGGCGCAAGTATTTATAGGACAAGAATGTCAGATGATCATAAAAAAATTATTTATTATGAAAAAATATACGTTGGAAAAAGAATTAGAGACTTAAAGTATTCATTGTCTTATAATAATTTTTTATTAAGTGTAGAAGATTACTGGAAAGGTTCAGCTTCATTGTGTATTATAAGTAATTAATCTTATTAATATTAATTTAGGAATTATTAAATTTCTTTAAGTTATGTAATTAAATATTTTTATATGAAAAAAAGTCTATTTTTTTTTTTATTAGCAATTATAATTATTATTATATCTTATCTTACATTAGTTATTTTGGATATAATATTACCAAGAATATCAAAATATAATAAAAACTATTTTAATGCACAAAAGGAACTTATCAGACCAGATATAGATTTTATTAATTTTCAAGTTTTACAATCAAATAAAAAAATAAAAAAAACAATACAGGATGCTAATTTAATACCACTTGGTACTTTGCCATATACTTCAAATATATTTTGCAATGAAGGATATGGTAAAAAAATATTTAAATCTGATCGATTTGGATTTAGAAATAAGGATGAAATCTGGAAAAATATTTCTGAAATAGAGGCTATATTAATAGGAGATTCGTTTGCGGCCGGAGCATGTGTTGATGACAAATTTACCATTTCACATTTACTAACTGAAAAAAATATTAAAACTTTAAATTTATCTATACCAGGATACAGCCCTTTAAATTATAAAATTTTAAATAAAGTTTTTACTAAAAAAATAAATCCAAAATACTTAATAATTCTCTTATATCAGAATGATAATACTCTTTTAGATAAATATAGTATTTTTAATGATTATGAAAATATAATAGAACCAAAATATTATTTTAATATTTTTGACAATGAGCTTAGACCTTCAAAAAGATTTGAAAATTTAAATAAAGATTTAAAGTCAAACTTATATGAATATTCAAAAAATTCAAATTATACTAAACTAAATGAATTTTTATTTAAAATAAAAAAATACCTTTTTTTACCAAATGTGAGAAAATTTTTAAGCAATATAATATTTAAGAATAATTTATTAGGTTATAATAAATCTTTGGTCAATGATGTAATTGAAACATGTAAAGCTATTAAATGTAAACCTATATTTGCACTCATAAGAGCAAGCAATTATTGGGATCCACAATATTTTTATGAAGATTATAAAAATTCTCTTCAGAATTATTTAGCTCAAGAAGGGCTTTCACTTGTTACTTTTGAAGAAAGTATAAATTTTAAAAAATTAAAGTTTTACTCTCCTAACGGAGGTCATTTATCAAAACTTGGTTATAAGTTGGTGTCCGAAAAACTTTACAAAACTATTATATTAAAAGATTGATAATTTAAAAATTGTATAAACTAATTGTAAAGATGGTTTTAATAAAGATTTTGTATAAGTTTTTGGGGAATAATCAAATATTATAATTATTTGACAATTCTTTTACTGCTATATATATAGGATGCGCCTGGTGATTATTGCGAAAGGGTAATACCCGATCCCATTCCGAACTCGGAAGTCAAGCCTTTCTGCGCCGATGGTACTTTATCTTAAGATATGGAAGAGTAGGACGTTGCCAGGCTTTAAACCCAGATGAAAAATGTCATATTAGTAACTGGTGGTGTCGGTTTTATAGGCTCAAATCTAATTGAACTTTTGCTTAAAAAAACTAAAAAACAAATTATTAGTTTTGATAATTATTCTACTGGTTCCAAAAAAAATCATATTAAAAATTCTAGAGTCAAATATATAAAAGGTAATACTGCCAATATTGATAACATATTAAATAAATATAAAAAAAATATTCATTCATTGTTTCACTTTGGAGAATTTGCTAGAATTTATCAAAGTTTCAAAAAATTTGATGAATGCTATGACTCAAATTCAATTGGAACAAAGGCAGTTTTTAAATTTTGTTTAGATAATAAAATAAAACTTATTTATTCCGCAACTTCAGCTAGTCTAGGAAACAAAGGAAGTGATAAAAATCTTTCTCCTTATTCTTTTACCAAGTCAAAAAATTTAGAATTATTAGAAAATTTAAAAAAATGGTTTAAATTCAAGTATGAAATAATTTATTTTTATAATGTTTATGGACCAAGACATATAAAGACTGGTGAAATGGCAACAGTAATTGGAATTTTTGAGGATAAGTTTATTAAAAACAAACCATTAACTGTTGTGAAACCTGGAACTCAAACTAGAAGATTTACTCATGTAAGCGATACTGTGAAAGTTTGTTATGAGGCATGGAAAAAAAATAAAAATAGACATTATAGCATTTCTCACAAAAAATCTTATTCAGTAAAAGAAGTAGCTAAGATGTTTGGAAAAAATATAGTGTTTCTTAAAGCTAGGCCTGGCGAGCGATATGCGTCAGCTTTGACAAATATGTCTTTAAATAACAAGGTTATTAAGAAATATGGAAAAATAAATTTGAAAGATTACATAACTTCGTTTATTACAGACAATTAATTTATGAAAATAAAAAGCTCATTAAAATCTTTAAAAAAAAGAGACCTTAATTCAAAAATGGTTAGAAGAAGGGGTAGAGTTTATATTATAAATAAAAAAAATCCAAAATTTAAAGCAAGACAAAAATAATTTTTGTATGCACACGAAATCCTATAAATAAGGTTTTAATAAGAAAATTTATATTGCGAGGAACTGTCGCTGTAGAACAATTTTAGTTCTAATACCTCTATTTCTGTTATAAAATTTTAATATGAGAATCGTTTCGATTTTAGAAAATCAAAAAATTGAAAAAAGAATTGCAATTACACCAGATGTTGCAAAGAAATATATAGACTTAGGTTTTGAATTGTTATTATCAGAAAATTATGGGGAACATTTAGGAATTAACGATAAAATTTATAAAGATTGCGGAGCCACAATATCTAAAGATGATAAAGAAATAATTTCTAATTCTGATTTAATTATTCAGTTGGGATTATTATCAGATGACAATCTTCTGTTATTAAAACAAAATCAAAATATTGTAGGTATTTTAAATCCTCATATAAATAATGAAAAATTAAAAAACCTAGCTAAAAAAAAAATAAATTTATTTTCATTAGAATTATTACCTAGAATTACAAGAGCACAATCTATGGATGTTCTTTCCTCACAAGCAAATCTTGCTGGATATAAGGCAGTAATCGAGTCTTTTTCTAATTTTGAAAAAGCTATTCCGATGATGATGACAGCCGCAGGTACGGTTCCGGCAGCAAAAGTATTGGTAGTTGGTGCTGGAGTTGCTGGGTTACAAGCAATAGCAACTGCTAAACGAATGGGAGCAATTGTATATGCAACTGATGTTAGGGCCGCTTCAAAAGAACAAGTGGAAAGTTTAGGTGGAAAATTTTTAACAGTTGAGGGAGGAGAAAATCTTGAAACAGATGGGGGGTATGCAAAAGAAGCATCAGAAGATTTTAAAAAAAAACAAGAAGAATTATTAAGTGAAACATTAAAAAAAATTGATATTGTTATTTGTACTGCTTTAATACCGGGTAAAAAATCTCCAATTATTATTAAAGAAAATATGATTAATAACATGCAAAAAGGTTCAATAATTTATGACCTAGCAGCAGTTCAGGGTGGAAATACCGTTTTTACAAAAGCTGATGAAATAATTGATAAAAATGGAGTCAAAATTTTAGGAGAGTCAAATATTTTAAATAGCTTACCAGTTTCTGCGTCGAGCTTATATGCAAAAAATTTATTTAATTTTGTTGGAAATTTATATGATAAGGAAAATAAAAAAATTAATATTAATTTAAAAGATGAAATAATTGAAAAAACTTTAATAAAATAATGGAAATAGACCCTTTTATATTTAGACTTAGCATTTTTATTCTCTCAATTTTTGTTGGATATTATGTCGTATGGAGTGTTACACCTTCTCTACATACACCCTTAATGTCAGTAACGAATGCAATTTCATCTGTAATTATTGTGGGAGCCATTATTGCTGCTTTAGCAGGTAGTTCAGAAAATATTTTTGATAAGGCTAATATATTTGGATACATGGCAATAGTCTTGGCTGCAGTGAATATTTTCGGAGGATTTTTAGTTACACAAAGAATGTTAGCCATGTACAAAAAGAAAAAGAAGGGAAAAAAATGATATCAGCAAATTTATCTGCTATTTTTTATTTGATTTCAGGTGTGCTATTCATTTTAGCTCTTCGAGGCTTATCTTCTCCCGAAACTTCTAGACAAGGTAATTTTTTTGGAATTTTGGGCATGTTAATAGCAATAACTGTTACATTGTTATCAATTGGAAATTTTTCAACAGGATTTTTATATCTATTAATATTTTTTTTAATTGGTGGATCAATAGGAGCATTCATTGCATTTAAAATACCAATGACAGCCATGCCCGAATTAGTAGCTGGATTTCATAGCTTAGTTGGATTGGCGGCAGTATTTGTTGCTATATCTGCATTTTTGAATCCTGAGATTTTTAATTTAGGCTCGATAGGTGCCATTAAAATTGCAAGTTTAATTGAAATGTCATTGGGAGCTTCAATTGGAGCAATAACTTTTACAGGTTCGATTATTGCTTTTTTAAAACTCAGGGGGATAATGTCAGGCTCACCAATTACTTTTGTTGGTCAACATTTAATTAATTTATTATTAGGTTTGTCAATCGTAGTAATAATTTTTTATCTTTGTAAACTGCAGTCCGAACTTCTTTTTTGGTGCATAATTGCAATCTCTCTTTTAATTGGAATATTATTAATTATTCCGATAGGTGGTGCAGACATGCCAGTTGTAATTTCTATGTTAAATTCTTACTCTGGATGGGCAGCTGCGGGGATTGGATTTACTTTAGAAAATACCGCATTAATTATAACAGGAGCTCTTGTTGGATCTTCTGGAGCAATTTTATCTTACATAATGTGCAAAGGTATGAATCGATCTTTTTTTAGCGTAATATTAGGTGGATTTGGAGCCTCAGAACAATCTTCAGAATTAAAAAATAAAGATCAAAGACCTGTTAAAAGTGGAAATGCAGATGATGCAGCATTCTTAATGAAAAATGCCTCATCAGTTATAATTGTCCCTGGATATGGAATGGCAGTGGCACAGGCTCAACATGCTTTAAGAGAGATGGTAGATACTCTTAAAAAAAATGATATTAAAGTGTCATATGCAATTCATCCCGTGGCAGGAAGAATGCCAGGACATATGAATGTTTTGCTTGCTGAAGCCAATGTTCCTTATGATGAAGTTTTTGAATTAGATGAAATAAATAATGATTTTGCAAATGCAGACGTTGCATTTGTAATAGGAGCTAATGATGTAACCAACCCTGTTGCAAAAACTGACCCTCAAAGCCCAATATATGGAATGCCCGTTTTGGATGTAGAAAAATGTAAATCTGTTTTATTTGTAAAAAGAAGTTTATCGCCTGGATATGCGGGTATAGATAATGAATTATTTTATAAGGAAAATACTCTTATGTTGTTTGATGATGCGAAAAAAATGACTGAGGAAATAACAAAAAATTTATAATTTTGGTTGCGGGGGACGGATTTGAACCGCCGACCTCAAGGTTATGAGCCTTGCGAGCTACCAGGCTGCTCCACCCCGCGATGAAAGCACTTATACATAAAATTAATGACTAATAAAGAAAAAAATTTTTAGTTAGCTTTTTTCCTATTTTTTGCTTATTTTATATTATGAGTAATTTAAATACTTTTTTTAAAAAATATACAAATAATCTTAGTAACGCAATCACAAATATTAATATTAAAAATTTGAATTTAGCATCAAAACTAATAATTGATGTAATTAAAAAAGGTAAAACTATTTATGTTTGTGGAAATGGTGGCTCAGCAGCAATTGCAAATCATTATGTTTGTGATTTTTTAAAATATTTTAGACAGAGATCAAAATTTAGTCCTAAAGTTGTAAGTTTATCAAATAGTATTGAAACTATCACCGCAATTTCGAATGATATGAATTATAAGTACATTTTTAAATATCAAATTGAATCTTTATATAAAAAAGGTGATATATTATTAATTATTAGTTCATCAGGAAATTCAGAGAATATAAAAGAAGTTTTAAAATTTGCTAAAAAAAAAAAAATTAAAACTATTGGATTTAGCGGATTTAAAGGCGGGTACTTAAATAAAAACTCAAGCATATCAGTACATGTAAAAGCTATGAATTATGGAATTTCTGAAGACTCGCATCATGTATTGATGCATATAATTTTGCAGTATTTAATTGAGGCTGTAAAAAATAAAAAAATATAGATTAACTTATATTCTGTTTTTTAATTTATTTAATTTTTTAACTCTTTTAATATTTTCTTGTAAAATTCTTTTCTTCTTCTCAGAAGGTTTTTCGTAAGTATTTTTTAATTTAATTATTTTAAAAAAACCATCTCTTTGAAGTTTCTTTTTGAGAACTCTCAAAGCTTGTTCAACGTTGTTATCTTTTACCTCTATTTTAATAAATACCTCCAAAAAAGAGTTTAAATAGCATTTTAGTATTTATTTGTCTATTAGAATAAACATTTATTACTGAGCAGCTATTTTTTCTTTTTCTTTCTGTTTTTTTTCTCTTTTAATTCTTCTTTCTGCTTTTTCAATAGCTTCAACCAAATCTTTTTGAGAAAACAACCCCATAGCAACTGGATCTTTAGGATTTAAATTGTTGAAGTTCCAATAATTTTTACTTCTTATCGAAGTTACAGAATTTTTTGTTATACCAACCAATTTTGCAATTTGTGAGTCTTTTAAAATAGAATGTTGTTTTATAAGCCATAAAGCAGAGTCTGGTTTATCTTGTCTTTTTGAAAGTGGTACATATTTTTTTATTTTTTTTTCTTCATTTTCAATTTTTAGGTTATAAGTTTTTATATTAAGGGGTCTATTTTCATCTTTTGAAGATAGTTCAATTTCTTCTCTTGTTAACTGTCCAGACATAATAGGGTTGTACCCAACAATACCTTTGGCAACTTCACCATCCGCAATACCCTGCACTTCAACTTCGTGCATCTTGCAGAAATTTGCTATTTGTTTAAAAGTTAAAGTTGTATTTTCAACCAACCATACAGCAGTAGCCATTGGCATAAGAGGCGCGTTTGACATTAATTTTTTTTCTCTGACCTAAAATTTTGAAATTTTTTATTAAACTTACTAACTCTACCTTTGTCTAAAAGTTTTTGTTTTCCACCTGTCCATGCTGCATGAGATTTTGGATCAATCTCTAATTTTAATACTTCCCCTTCAGCACCCCAAGTCGATTTAGTTTCAAACTGAGTTCCATCTGTCATTTCCACTTTTATTTTATGGTAGTTTGGATGAATTTTTTTTTTCATAAGGGGACTTATAGCAAAAGAAATTTGAAAAACAATTAAAAGTTATTAAGCTTTTCAAGCATTTTTTCATTTATAGAGTTTGAGGCTGCAATAATTTTGATATTTTCTATAATTGATAAATCTAAATTTGAAATTTTACCTCCAGATTCCACTACTAAAATGATTCCCGCAGCTATATCCCATAAATTCAAGTTGTTTTGAAAGTAACCATCAAACCTTCCGGCTGCCACGTAGGCTAAATCGAGAGCAGCGCTACCAGTTTCTCTAGTTTTTAAATCTTTGTATATTCTTTTTTTTCCTCCCGTCGCAAAGAGACAATCAGTAATATTTTTTTTTTTAGAAACTCTTATTCTTTGATTATTAAAATAGGCTCCATTATTTTTTTCAGCATAAAACATTTCATTTTTAATAGGATCAAATATTACACCTGAAATTATCTCATCTTTGTATTTATGAGCAATAGAGATAGCAAAATGAGGAATTCCATGTAAAAAATTATTAGTTCCATCTATTGGATCTACTATCCAATAGTTTTTTTCATCTGAATTTTTAATAGTTCCTGTTTCCTCACTAATTATAGAGAATTTTTTCCTAGATTTATTTAATTCTTCTATAATTATTTTTTCTGCTTTGAAATCAGCATTAGACACAAAATCGGAAGGTCCTTTAACTGATACTTGTAGTTTTTCTACCTCACCAAAATCTCTAATTAATATTTTAGAGGCTTTTTCTGCAGCTTTTATCATAATATTTAGATTTGCTGAAATCGAATTCATTTCTATTTTTTTTTTATATATTCTATTGTTCTTGTATCAACAATGATTTCATCATCGCTTTCTATAAAAGGAGGTACCTGAATTTTTACACCATTTTCAAGTATAGCAGGTTTGTAAGATGATGATACAGTTTGGCCTTTTAAAGCAACATCAGTTTTTTCAACTTTACAAGTTATTTGATTTGGAAGTTCGACTGAAATTGGTTTTTCATCATATATACTAATAGAGACTTCTAAATTTTCGGTAAGAAAATTTCCTTTTTTTCCCAAAATTTTTTTACTTATAGGCATTTGTTCAAATGTTTTAGTATCCATAAAAAAATAATTTTCATTGTCACTGTAAAGATAAGAATATTTTACTTCTTCAACTTGAGCTTTTTCAATTGTTTCATTAGATCTAAATCTTTCATTGAGTTTAGTATTTTTATTTAGATTTTTCATTTCAACTTGATTAAAGGCCCCACCTTTTCCAGGTTTTACGTGCTGGGTTTTTACAACCTCCCAAAGATCATTCTTGTATTCGATTAGCATTCCAGGTTTTATCTCGTTAGCTGATATTTTCATTTTATTTTTCTTATTGCTTCAACAGGGTTAAGTTTTTTATTTTTCCAAACGTAACCTGAGATAGCCAAAAAGTTAGCTTTATTCAATAAAAGTTTTTTATAATTAATTGAATTTATACCACCTATCACAACTATTGGTTTTTTTGTGATTTTTTTGGCTTTTAATAAAAGATTTACTGAAGCCTTATATTTTGTTTTTTTTGTTTTTGTTGAATAGAATGCTCCAATTGCGATATAATCAGCACCTTCTTTTAATGCTTTTTTGATCAATTTTATTGAGTTATGGCAAGTAACACCAATAGTTTTATTTATTAAGATTTTTCTAGCATTTTTAATCGAGCCGTCATTTTGACCTAAATGACACCCATCTGCACCTATCTTCTTTGCAGCTAAAGGTTGATCATTAATTATTAGCTTAACATTGTTATTCCTGCAAATTTTTCTTATTTTTTTTCCAATTGAAACAAGCTCATTCAAATTTTTTTTTTTTAATCTTAATTGAAAATGAGATATTTTTTTTGTTTTTAGAACAAGATTTAAGTCTTTAAAAAAAATATTTTTTTTAATAATTGGTGGTGAAATAAGATATATAAATTTTTTATTTTTTTTCAATATCCTCTGTCCATTTACCTTTAGAAGCCAAACTGCACATATTAGCTCTATGATCAAAAATTTTTTGTGTGCCTTCGATATCGTCTTGATTTTTAGACCAGTATTTTAGAGCACTTTGCTGAAGAGCTCTTCCATATGAAAAAGTCATTGAAAAATTTGTATTATTTATTTTACTTATAGTATTTAAGTTTTTGGTTGCCTCTTCTTCAGACTGCCCTCCGGATAGAAAGGCTACACTTGGAACGTCTTTTGGAACATTTTTTTTTAGGCATTCTAGAGTCATTTCAGCAATTTCTTGAGTTGATATTTTTTGCTTAGAATTTGATCCAGGCAAAATCATATTTGGTTTTAAAACTATTCCTTTTAAGTCAATTTTACTTTGTATCAATTCATCAAAACATTTTTTTAAAACATCAGCGGTAATGCTCATACAATCCTCTGCTGTATGATTTCCATCCATTAATACTTCAGGCTCGACAATAGGAACCATTCCACACTCTTGTGCCAGAGCAGAATATCTTGCCAAAGCATGTGCATTTGAAGTTTTCGCCAATTCACTTGGGTAGTTTTTCGAAATAATATAAACACCACGCCATTTTGTAAATCTGGCTCCTAACTTGTAATATTCTTTTAGTCTTTCTCTTAAACCATCAAGACCTTCAGTAATTTTTTCTTCTGAAGAATTCGCTAAAATTTTTGCTCCGGTATCAACTTTAATTCCTGGTAATGCACCAGTTGCCAAAATTATTTCAGGAATATTTTTTGAATTGTACAATTGACGGATTGTTTCGTCATAAAGTATAACGCCCCCAATGCACTTCTTCATGCTTTCAGAAGAAAATAGTGTATGTCTAAATTTGAGTCTACTTTCTGAACTTGACTCTACTCCAACACTTTGAAGTCTTTTAGTCATAGTTGAAGTACTTTCATCTGCTGCCAAGATTCCTTTTCCATTACTAGAAATTTTTAGCGCTATATTATTTAGTTCAGACATTTTTATTTAATGCTTTTATACCAGGTAAAGTTTTTCCTTCAAGATATTCTAAAAAAGCTCCACCAGCAGTTGAAACAAATGTAAATGAATTTAATTTATTAAATTTTTTTATTGCTGCTACTGTTTCGCCTCCTCCTGCTACAGAAAAAATCTTATCATTTTTTGTTTTATTTGAAATTATTTCTAAAATTTTACTTGTTCCGTTTTGAAAATTTGGATTTTCAAAGTATCCTGCGGGACCATTCCATAAAACTGTATTTGTATCATCGATAATTTTTTTAATATTATCTATTGTTTTCATACCTATATCTAAAATTATATCATCTTTTTCTACATCATTTATATCTTTGTTTTTTCCACTACCTTCTAAACTTTTAGAGACCACAACATCTTTAGGATAAGTAATTGAACAATTATATTTTTCAGAATTTTTTAAAATTTCTTTAATCAAATCTGCACAATCATGTTCACATATTGACTTACCTATATTTGAACCCGTATGTTTCAATAAAGTATTAGCCATACCTCCAACAATAATTATATTATTAAATTTTTTTATAAGATTATTTATTATTCTTATTTTAGTAGAAATTTTTGAACCGCCTATTATAAGTGTAATTGGTTTTTTTATTTCAGAAGTTATTCTTTTCAGTGCTTTTATTTCTTCAGAGATTTGTAATCCATAAAATGATGGTATAAATTTGGTTACTCTTTCTACAGAAGCGTGGGACCTATGAGAAACAGAGAAAGCATCATTTACAAAGATATCACCTAATTTTGAAATATCTTTTGCAAATCTTTCATCATTAGTTTCTTCACCTTTATTGAAACGGATATTTTCTAGCATCATTATCGAACAATTTTTAATGTTCTCAACATCTGAGATTTTAACTTGATCAACTGTTTTATTATTAAAAATTACTTCTTTATTTATTAAAGAACTCAATTTTTTAGAAATTGGCTCTAAAGACATTCCTTTAACTACATTCCCTTTAGGTCTCCCAATATGAGATAAAATTATTATTTTTGCTTGTTTTTCTAATAAAAATTTTATTGTGGGGATAATTTTTTCTATTCTAGATGTTTCAGTTATTGCTCCATTTTTCATAGGGACATTTAGATCTACCCTGAGTAAAACTTTTTTACCTTTTAGATTTAAATTTTGGTCTGAAATTATTTTCATAAAATTTTAAATTTTATGAACATATTTTGCCAAATCACACATTCTTGATGCAAATCCCCATTCATTGTCATACCATGCAGAAACTTTTCCCATTCTATTACCAATAATGCTGGTTAAAGATAAATCTACTATTGCTGAATTTGGGTTATGATTAAAGTCAATAGAAACAAGTTTTTCCGAAGTAGTATCGAGCACATTTTTCAAATCTTTAATTGATGCTTTTTTAAAACAATTGTTTACTTTATTTAATGTTAAATTTTTTTTTGACATAAATACTAAATCAACTAACGAAACATTAGGTGTTGGAACTCTCATGGCCACGCCTTCAAGCTTGCCTTTTAGTTCTGGTATAATATCGCCAATTGCCTTTGAAGCTCCTGTAGAAGTTGGAACTATGGATTGTCCCGCAGATCTAGCTCTTCTTAAATCTTTATGAGAATTGTCCAATAATCTTTGATCAGTTGTGTATGAATGAATCGTTGTCATAAAACCATTTTGTATTTCGAATTCATTATTTAAAACATTTACAACAGGAGCGAGACAGTTGGTAGTACATGATGCGGCTGAAATAATTAAATCATATTTTGTTAACTTTTTATGATTTACTCCATATACAATTGTTTTGTCTGCATTTTTACAGGGTGCCGAAACAATAACTTTTTTTGCTCCATTATTTATATGATGTATGGATTTTTCTTTTGAGTTATTTTTTCCAGTACATTCTAGAACGATGTCTACACCATATTTTTTCCAATTAATTTTATTTATATCTGTTTCTTGAGAAAAACTTATTTTATTTTTATCAATAAATATATTTTTTTCATCAGAGCTTATTTTTGCATTAAATTTTCCGTGGATAGAATCGTATTTTAATAACTGACTACTTGTTTCAGAATTTGTCCTATTATTTATATGTTTAATCTTAATATTGTTGTATTTATTTTCAATAATAGATCTTATAACCATTCTCCCAATTCTGCCTAGGCCATTTATTCCAATTTTAACTGTCATTACTTATTTAATTAACTTTTTTATTTTTTTTATAATTTTATCAGCTGTTAATCCAAAGTGTTCATAAACATCTTTATAAGGAGCACTTTTTCCAAAATCATTTAAACCAAAACTAATTCCATGTTGACCTATATATTTATTCCAACAATCTGTCGATCCAGCTTCGATTGATATCTTGTATTTTGTCTCATTTATTATTTTTTTCTTATAACTTGCAGGCTGTTTATCAAATATTTCTTGGCACGGCACTGATATAACTTTTGAATAAATATTTTGTGTGGCCAATTTATGACTTACTTCTTTTGCTAAATTTACCTCAGATCCACTTGCAAATATAGTTAATTTTATAATATTCTTTGATCTATAAATTTCATAAGCACCTTTAGAACAATTATTTTCTTTTGAAAATTTATTATTAGTTAAATTTGTTTTTTGTCTCGTTAAAGCTAATACACTAGGAGTGTTTTTATTAATTAAAGCCAACTCCCAACATTCGTAAGTTTCAATTGTATCTGCTGGTCTAAAAACATTTAAATTAGGTATGGCCCTTAATCCTGTAAGTTGTTCTACAGGTTGATGTGTAGGCCCATCTTCTCCTAAGCCTATTGAATCGTGAGTCATTACATAGATTACCCTTTGCTTCATAAATGCTGATAATCTTATTGATGGTTTACAGTAGTCACTGAAAATTAAAAAGGTTCCCCCGTAAGGTATTAAATTACCATGCATAGCAAGTCCATTCATAGCTCCACACATCGCGTGTTCTCTAACTCCGTAATGAATATAATTGCCATCAAAATTACCAGGTTTGATAATTCTATGATTTTTAGTTTTTGTATTATTTGATCCAGCCAAGTCAGCTGACCCTCCGATAAGTTCTTTAATAGATTTTGTTAATACATTTAATATTTTTTCAGATGATTTTCTTGTGGCAATATTTTCAGGATTTTTAAAAAATTTTTCTTTCTCAGATTTAACTATTTTAGATATTCTTTTTAAATAATTATTGCTTTTGAGTAAAATTTTTTGTTTTTTAGCATTTTTAGAAGCAATATTTCCAACATTTCTCCATGCACTCAAAATATTTTTTGGAATTTCGAATGGTTTATATCTCCATTTTAATTTTTTTCTAACCAAACTTATCTCACCTTTGCCCAAAGGACTTCCATGCACGGATGAGGAATTTGATTTATTTGGAGAACCATAACCAATAATTGTTTTACAAGAAATACAAGTAGGCCTTTTAGAACTTTGTGATTTTTTTATAGCTCTATAAATTTGCTTAACATCATGCCCATTAACTTGAAGATAATTCCATCCGTAACTTTTAAATCTTTTTCTATTATCATCAGAGACAGCAAGATTTGTTGGACCATCTATTGATATATTGTTGTTATCAAATAATAAAATTAAATTTTTTAATTTTAAGTGTCCAGCTAAACTTAAAGCTTCATGACTGATACCTTCCATTAAACATCCATCTCCAGCTAATACGTAAGTTTTATGATTTATTTTCTTTTTTCCTAATCTATTTTTTAGAATTTCTTCAGATATAGCAAAGCCTATTGAATTTGCTATGCCCTGACCAAGTGGACCTGTAGTTGTTTCTATTCCAGAATTAGGAATATATTCTGGATGACCTGCGCAAATCGAGTTTAATTGTCTGAAATTTTTTATATCTTTAAGTTTTATGCTCTTATAACCAGTTAAATATAATAAAGAATAAAGAAGCATTGATCCATGGCCCGCTGAAAGCACGAATCTGTCCCTGTTTATCCAATTTGGATTTTTTGGATCAAATTTTAAAAAATATTTAAATAGAACAGTTACTACATCTGCCATTCCCATAGGCATTCCTGGATGACCAGAATTGGCCCTTTCTACAGCATCAATTGAAAGAAATCTTAATGCATTTGATAAATCTTTAATCTGTTTGTTCAAAAATTATCCTATCTAGACTTAGAAGACTCAATTTAATAATATACATATATATATATGAAAAGTATTAATGAAAAAGAAAAAAAATTAACTGACGCTCTCTCAAGATTAAATCTTTTAAATCCAGAGAATTCTACATTGAGAGAAAATATAAGAATTATTAGCGTCCAAAAAAATCAATTAGAAATTGAAAAAAAATCCATCGAAGAAAAATATTCTAAATTAAAAGATGAGTATAATATTATAAATACAAAACTTGACGAAATAACAAAAAAAAATAATTTGGAGAATAAAAAAGAAATAGAAATTTCAGAAAAAATAGATGAATTAAATCAAGAAACGGATACTCTTTTACAAGAAATAGATAAATGGCAAATGTAAATATAATATTTAATGGAAAAGAATTTCTTCTATCTTGTGAGGATGGGCAGGAAGAGCATTTGCAAGAACTCTCGATACATCTTAATGAAAAATTTGATAATCTTAAAAAGTCACTAGGAAATATAGGGGAAAGTAAACTCTTATTAATTACCACAATCACAACAATGGATGAATATTTTGAAACAAAAAAAAAAATAGATGAAAAAATAAAAGAGCTCAATAGTCTTACCTCTAAATTTAAAGAATTAAAAAATTTAGTATATGAATATAAAAAAAAGAAAGAAGGAGAGATAAAAAGACTAAGCAGTGAGCAAAATAATTTAAAAAATGAAATAGATCAAAACAAAGATCAATATGAAAAATTAATTGATACTACCACTAATGAAATAGAAAATTTTCTAAAGAAAGCTAGTGCAGATAATTCTGTACAATAATATTTGTGTTGAAATCAATATTAAGAAAAAAAATAATTAAAAAACGAAGATTAAAAGTTATAAATTCCAGCATTATACCTAAAAATAAAATTTTAAAATTATTTAAAAATTTTAATTTGAAAAAAAAAATTATAGGTGGATATTTCCCAGTGAATAACGAAGTTGATGATTTAGATTTGTTAAACAAACTTGAAAATAAAAATATAAATATTTCATTACCTGTTATAGGCCCAAACAACACTATGGATTTTTATAAATGGTCTTTTAACAATATTTTAAATATAAATAAGTATGGAATACCTGAGCCTGAGAAAGAAAAAATTGTATATCCAGATATTTTAATCGTTCCAATGGTAGCATTTGACAAAAGATTATATAGATTAGGTTATGGGGGCGGATATTACGATAGATATATAGAAAAAATATTAGTAAAAAAAAAAACATTATTAATTGGCCTTGCTCATAGTAGTCAAAAAATATCTAGAGTTCCAAATAATAAATATGATAGGAAGTTAGATCTTATAATTACTGAAAAACATATATTGAGATGAAAATTTTATTTTTAGGTGATATAGTTGGTAAAACTGGGTGCGAAGCAATAAAGGAGAATTTACCCAAAATAATTTTAGAAAAAAAAATAGATTTTTGTGTTGTTAATGGTGAAAATGCAGCTGATCAAGGGGTAGGAATTACAGAAAATATTTCAAAAGATTTATTTAATTCTGGTGTAGATGTTATAACTACTGGTAATCATGTTTGGGATCAAAAAGAAACTGCGAATTATATCGAAAAAGAAATTAAACTTTTAAGACCAGCTAATCTTATAGAGCCTTCACCTGGCAAAGGTTTCAGAATCTATAACTCAAAAAATGGTTATAAGGTTGGAGTATTAAATTTAATGGGTAATGTATTTATGAAAAAAAGTGAAGATGTTTTTGAAAAAGCGAATAATTTTTTAAAAACAAATAGTTTAAAAAAAAACTATGATTTTTTAATCGTTGATCTTCATGCCGAAATAACAAGTGAAAAAACCGCAATGGGTTTTTTGTTCGATGGTAATGCAACATTTGTAGTAGGGACTCATACTCATATCCCAACAAATGATGCTAGAATTTTAAAAAAAGGCACAGCTTATTTAACTGACGCAGGAATGTGTGGAGACTATGATTCTGTGATTGGAATGAACAAGCAAAACTCGTTAAATCGTTTTTTGAAAAAAGATTCAAAAAAACATTTTCCCGCAGAAGGAGATGCTACATTGTGTGGAGCTATAGTTGATTGCGATATCTCGTCAGGATTTGCAAAAAATATTGAAAACATAATAAGAGGAAGTAATTTAAAAAATACTCTTTAGATTATGGCTGGACATTCTCATTGGGCAGGAATTAAACATAAAAAGGATAGAGCTGATAAACAAAAATCCAAAATCTTTACTAAAATTTCTAAAGAAATAACTGTAGCTGCAAAGCTTGGGGATAAAGATCCAGAGATGAACCCAAGACTTAGATCGGCTATACAATCTGCGAGATCAGCAAATATGCCTAAAGAAAATATTAAAAGGGCGATTGATAAGTCTGAAAATAATATGGGTCATAATTTTGAAAATATAAGGTATGAGGGATTTGGACCAAATAAAGTTGCAGTAGTTGTAGAAACTCTTACTGATAATAAAAATAGAACGGCATCAAATTTAAGAACAATTTTTCAAAAATCAGGAGGTACTTTGGGAACTCAGGGATCGGCATCACATAATTTTAGTCAAATTGGTATAATTAAAATTGAAAAATCAGAAATTTCTGATGACAAAATTTTTGAATTAGCAATAGAGTCAGGAGCAAATGAGTGCAAATCTAACAACAGTTTTCATGAAATACATTGCGATAAAAATCACATATATAATGTAAAAAAAAATCTAGAAAAACATTTAAATAATTTTCTATCTACGGGTATAGAATGGGTTCCAGTTTTATATTTGGAGGTAAAAAAACAAGAAAAAGAAGATATAATTAATTTTTTAGATAATTTAACAGATGATGAAGATGTACAAAATGTATATTCAAATATTAAGGTTTAAATAATTTAATGTTGATAATTGGTATAGATCCAGGAATCTCAGGCGCTATTTGTTTTTTTGAAAATGGAGAAGTTAAAGAAATTATCGAAATGCCCACAATGGCAGATGGAAAAAAGAATAAAAGACAAGTTAATGGAACACAAATTTATAATGAAATATTTAAAAGAATTGAAAATTTATCAAAAAAAAACATATATGTTGTAATAGAGCAAGTTTCAGCTATGCCAGGTCAAGGTGTAACCAGTATGTTTAATTTTGGACAATCATTTGGAGTTATCAAAGGTATTTGTTCTGCAATGCAATTGCCCACCTATTATATAAGACCAGTAAAATGGAAAAAATATTTTGGATTAATAAAGTCAGAAAAAGACGCAAGCCGGACAAAAGCAATTGAAATATTTCCTTATATATCATCGAATTTATCAAAAAAAAAAGATGCTAATAAAGCAGATGCAATTCTAATTGCTAGTTTTTTTCACAATACTTACCAAAAAAATGATTAAACTTAATATTTTTTAAGTCAAATTGATGACACATTTTAGTGTGAAACCTAATTCATGGAAGCAGAGATTGGAACACAGGCAGTAGGTCTTGCAAGTAGTGCAGATTTTTCGATTTTTAAGCTATTTGTTAGAGCGGATATAATAGTTAAGTCTGTAATAATAATATTAATTGCTGCATCAATATTCTCTTGGGCAATTATAATTGAAAAAATAAGATTATTTCATAAAATTAATAAGAGTTCTGAAGAGTTTGAAGAAAAATTTTGGAAATCTAAATCTGCGGAAACATTTTATAATAATTTACCTGCAAATATAAACGATCCAATGGCAAACGTATTTAAAAATACAATGCAAGTTGTTATAAAATCTAGATCTAAATCCAATTTATCAGAAAGACTATCAAGTATATTAGAAGTAAATATTGAAAAACAAATGAATGTAATTGATAAAAATTATACTTTTCTTGCAACTGTCGGTTCGACGGCTCCGTTCATCGGACTTTTTGGTACTGTGTGGGGCATAATGAATTCATTTCAGTCTATAGCAATTTCAAGAAATACTAGTTTAGCAATTGTAGCCCCAGGGATTGCGGAAGCATTATTTGCAACAGCATTGGGACTTCTTGCAGCAATACCTGCAGTTGTAGCATTTAATAAATTTAGTAGTGACTCAAGAAAATATTCTCAAAAATTAGAAAATTTTTCAAAAAGATTTATATCAATTATTTAAAAATGGCTTTTAAATTTAAACGTTCACTAAGGGAACCAATGAGTGAAATAAATGTTACTCCATTTGTAGATGTGATGTTAGTATTGTTAATTATCTTTATGGTAACAGCTCCCTTATTGACAGTTGGAGTTCAGGTAGATCTTCCAGAAAGCTCAGCAGACTCTTTACCAGAGGAGCAAGAACCTTTGACTTTATCAATTAATGCCAAAGGAGAAATTTTTATACAAGAGTCAAAAATTGAATACGATAAAATTATTGCAAAAATTCTAGCAGTTTCTAAAAATAGAACTGATACTAGAATTTACGTAAGAGGAGACAAAACTATAAATTATGGAAGAGTTCTTGAAATTATGGGAATGCTATCAGGATCAGGCTTTACTAAAGTTGCTTTGATCTCTGAACCATATAAAGAGAGATAAATTGTACAAAAATATTATTGCATCATCTGTTCTTCATTTAGGAATAATTTTAATAGCTACTATGAGCCTACCTTTTATAACAAAAAAACCTATAGAGCTTCCTCCAATAATATCAGTGGAATTAATACAAATAATGGATAAAACAAATATTCCTTACGCGCCTAAAGCTAAAAAAATAATTCAAGATGTTAAAAAAAAAGAGGAACAAAAATTAGTTTCTGAACAAGCGCCGCCAAAAAAAGTTAAAAAAGAAAAACCAGATGCAATTCCTTTGCCTGATCAAAAAACTGAGAAAATTAAAGAAATTGAGGAAAAAAAGCAAAATCCTGAAACAATAGAAAATGAAGTGAAGCAAGTATCTGAATTTGAAAAAGATGAAATATTTGACCCAGACTCAATTGCAGCATTAATTGATAAATCAAAAGAAGAAATAGCGGAATCAAGTAAAAAATCAAAATTAGTAACCCAATCTGATGACAAAACCATGAATTTATCTGGTCTTACTTTAAGTGAGGAAGATGCTTTAAAAGCTCAAATTTTTGGTTGTTGGAGTATACCATTAGGATTACCTTATAATGAAAATTTACTCGTAAGGATAAAATTAAAACTTAAACCTGATGGCACTGTTACAAAAACTGAAATTCTTGATCACGCAAGAATGAATATGCCGGGTCAAGGCTTTTTTAAAGTATTGGCAGAAAGCGCACTTAGAGCTATACAGTTGTGTCAGCCATTAAGAGTGCCAACAACTGGCTATGAAAGATGGAAAGATATGCAATTGAATTTTGATGCAAGAGAAATGTTAGAGGGATGATGAAAAAATTTAAAACTATAATATTATTGTTTTTACTAATTTTGCTACCCTCTAAAGCATTTTCATTAATAGAAGTTGATATTACAAGAGGTAACCTTAACCCTTTACCAATAGCTGTGTCTCCTTTAGCTACTGATAGTGACTCAGCTTCTTCATTAAATAGTGAATTGAATATAAAAAATCTAGGATTAGAAATTTCTAAAGTTGTAGAAAACAATCTTAGAACCTCAGGATTATTTAATCCATTAAATAAAGATGCTTTCCTTCAAAAGCCAGATATTGCACATCTGAAACCTAGATTTGAAGATTGGGCTTTGATCAAAGCCCAGGCTTTAATAACTGGAAAAGTAATTCTTAAGGAAGAAAAATTGAGAGTAGAATTTAGATTATGGGATGTTCTTGCTGCGAAAGAAATGATGGCGTTAGCTTTTACAACAGTGCCAAAAAATTGGAGAAGAGTTGGTCATATAATTACAGATAAAGTTTATGAAAGATTAACTGGAGAAAAAGGATATTTCGATACAAGAATTATATATGTATCTGAAAAAGGACCTAAAACACAAAGAGTAAAAAAATTGGCAATCATGGATCAAGATGGTCACAATACAAAATACCTAACTTTAGGTAATGAATTAGTTTTAACTCCTAGATTTAATCCAACAAATCAAATGGTAACTTATTTATCCTATTTTCGAAATTTACCAAGGGTATATTTATTAGATATTGAAACAGGCATTCAAGAAGTAGTTGGAGATTTTCCAGGAATGACATTTGCTCCAAGATTTTCACCAGATGGAAAAAAAATAATTATGAGTTTTGCTAAAGATGGAAATTCAGACATTTATACGATGGATTTGGAAAACAGAGTTGTAGAAAGAATTACCAACCATCCATCTATAGATACCTCGCCGTCATATTCACCCGATGGAAAATATATTACATTTAATTCTGACAGAAGTGGATATCAACAAATTTATGTAATGAAAAACGACGGGACAAATGTAAAAAGAGTATCGTTTGGAAAAGGACTTTACGGAACACCTGTCTGGTCTCCAAGAGGAGATTTAATTGCCTTTACTAAATTGCACAAGGGAAAATTTTATATTGGAGTTATGAGAAAAGACGGAAAAGGTGAAAGATTGTTAACAGAGAATTATTATCAAGAGGCTCCGTCATGGTCTCCTAACGGAAGGGTTCTTATTTTTTACAGAGAGACAAAATCGAATAAAAAAGGAGAAGGATTTTCTGCAAAACTGTGGTCAATTGATTTAACAGGATATAATGAGAGATTAGTTGAGACAGAAACCGATGCTTCAGACCCATCTTGGTCATCTTTGTTGAGCAATTGATAAAAATTCAACAATTACTATTGATTTTTAAGCTTGAAAGATCTATTCATGTGTGAGAAAAAGTTCAACAAATAAGATTTAAGGAGCAGTAATGAATTTAATAAAAGTCTATAAAAACACTTTTCTGGCACTTATGCTAAGCTTAGTGCTTTCAGCGTGTGCAACTCAAAAAAAAGTTGATGACTCTCAGATGCAAGGAGATGTATATACAGGCACTGACACGGTAAAATATTTGGCATCAGGAGTACCTGATAGAGTTTTCTTTGCAACTAATGAATCAATTTTAACAACTAAATCAAGAGATACTTTAAGAAAACAGGCTGCTTGGTTAAGAAAAAATTCTAGTATTAATGTTGTTGTAGAAGGTCACGCAGATGAAAGAGGAACTAGAGAATATAACTTAGCGTTAGGTGAAAGAAGAGCCAACGCAGTAAAAGACTATCTGATGACTTATGGAATTTCTTCAAGTAGAATTTCAGTAATTAGCTACGGTAAAGAGAGACCAGTAGACTCAGGATCGGATCCTTTAGCATGGTCGAAAAATAGAAGATCAGTAACAGTAAAAGCTAACTAAAAATAAAACGTATTTAAAGACCCTGAAAATTTAAAATTTTTCAGGGTCTTTTTTTTGCCATCATTATAATTACAAATAAAAATAATGAAAAATTTAAATAAATTTAATTTTTTTTTCTTAGTTTTTTGTTTAATTATTTTTAATACAAAAGTTTTTTCAGACGATCACAATGTAAATGAAATTATCAAACTGATTCAAAAGGATTTAAAAACTTTAGAAAAAGCAGTTTATTCGGATAATTTTGAATTAAGAGAAAGTGAAGATCAATCATTAGAAAATATTGATCAGAACTCGGAAGAAGTTTTAACTAGACATTTGCTTAAATTATCAGAAATAGAGTCTCAATTTAAAGAACTTACAAATAGATTTGAGGAAATTAATTTTAAATTAGATAAGTTATCAACTAGATTAAGTAAAGTTCAAGCAGATAATCAACTAAGATTTCAGCAATTAGAAAATAAAAATATAAATGATAAATTAGAAAATAAAGCTGTATCTTCAAATATTCAAAATGAAGAAAATATATTACCAGGATCTTCAGAACCACAAGATTTAGGAGCAATATCTTATAAAGACAACGAAACTAAACTTGAAAATCAAGAAACAGTCTCTGTTGATGCAACTTCAACAATTGTAACGGAACAATTTGAAGCAGAAGAAAAAATATTACCCGATACTACTCCTGAAAAACAATATGAATTTTCTACAAGTTTTTTAAAGGTTGGAGATTACAATACAGCAGAAAGAGCATTTAGAGAATTTGTGGTTACAAATCCAAATCATGATTTAGCTGGTAGTGCTCAATATTGGTATGCTGAAACATTTAGAATAAGACAACTTTATACTGATGCTGCTTCAGCGTATTTAGAGGGTTATCAAAAATATCCAAAAAGTGAAAAGGCACCTGTAAATTTATTAAAACTTGGAGTATCATTAGTGCAAATTGGAGAAAAAGATCAAGGTTGTTTAATGATCTCAGGAGTTAAAAAACAGTATCCTGAAGCTAATCAATCTGTTCTTCAAAAAGCTAAATATGAAGAAAAAAAGTTTGAATGCAAAAAAGATAATACATAAAAAAATATTAAGACATCTTACAGATCCAAAAGTAAAAAAAATTTATAATATTTTTGAAAAATCAGTAATTACAAATAAGTCCAAAAATAATAAATTTTTAGTCGCTTTATCAGGTGGGCCTGATAGTTTGGCTCTTACGTATTTATCTAAGTGCTACTCCATATTAAATAATTCTAATGTAAAATTCGTTCATATTGATCATAAGTTAAGAAATACTTCATCAGATGAGGCTAATGAATTAAAGCATCAACTCAAAAAATTTAACATCAATTGTAATATTCTTGTGTGGAAAGGCAGAAAGCCGAAATCAAATATACAATCAGTTTCAAGAAAAAATAGGTATGATCTTATATTTAAATATGCTTTAAAAAATAATTTTATAAATATTTTAATTGCTCATCATATAGACGATTTATATGAAAATTTTATTATAAGACTAATAAGAGGGTCTGGATTAAAAGGTCTAGTTTCTTTTGATAAAAAAAAAGTAATTGAAAAAAATGGCAAAGTAATAATCATGAGACCTTTATTAGAGCTAAAAAAAAATGATCTAATTTTCTTATCAAAGAAAGTTTTTAAAAACTATCTTAAAGATCCAACTAATAAAAATACAACTTTCACAAGAACTAGAATAAGAAATTTATTAAATGAATTAAAACTAGAGGGATTTGATGAAAAAAAACTTACACAGACCATCAAAAATTTAAGTGATGCAGATAATTCATTAAGATATTATAAAAATCAAAACATCAAATTAAACTCAAGTTACTTGAAAAATTATAATGGATTTATTTTAAATCCAAATTTTTTTGAACAGCCGCACGAGGTAGTTTTTAGATCTTTTTCTTACTTATTAAAAAAAGTAGGAGGCAAATATTATGCAGCTAGAGGTAAAAAAATTGATCAAATATTATCTGAAATTGAAGAAAGAAAATTCAAAAAATCGACTTTATCTGGCTGCATTATTGAAAAAGTCAATAATTCATTAATTATTTATAGTGAAAATCGTCAAAAAAAGTGAAATTGTACTAAATTGACACTTGTTTAATGCAGAATAATTCTTAATTTATAGTAATGAATTTTAAAAATTTAGCTATGTGGGCAATAATAGTTTTTTTAACTATTGGCCTGTACAATATGTTTAAAAATCCGCAAGGAAATATCAGCCAAAAAAATAATATAATATTCTCTCAATTTTTATCTGAGGTTGATAATGGTAGAGTTGTGGAAGTTGAAATACAAGGAAATAATATTAAGGGCATAATGTCTGATGGAAAGATATTCACAACATATTCACCAAATGATCCAAATTTAATAGAAAAATTATCTTCAAAAGGTGTAAGTATATCTGCTGCACCAATTGAAGAAAAAATGCCTTCGCTTTTAGGCGTCCTTCTTTCGTGGTTCCCAATGTTATTACTTATAGCTGTTTGGATATTTTTTATGAGACAAATGCAAGGCGGCAAAGGTGGCGCAATGGGATTTGGTAGATCTAAAGCTAAAATGATGAATGAGCTTAAAGGTAAAATTACATTTAATGATGTTGCTGGAGTTGAAGAAGCTAAAGAGGAAGTAGAAGAGGTTGTAGAATTTTTAAAAGATCCTAGAAAATTTAGTAGACTTGGTGGAAAAATACCAAGAGGTTGTTTGTTAGTTGGACCTCCGGGTACAGGAAAAACTTTACTGGCAAGAGCAATTGCAGGTGAGGCTGATGTTCCTTTCTTTACCATATCGGGATCAGATTTTGTTGAGATGTTTGTCGGTGTTGGAGCATCAAGAGTAAGAGATATGTTTGAACAAGGAAAAAAACATTCTCCTTGTATTATTTTTATAGATGAAATTGATGCTGTTGGCAGAAGTAGAGGCGCAGGTCTTGGAGGAGGAAATGATGAAAGAGAACAAACTTTAAATCAACTTTTGGTCGAGATGGATGGATTTGATACTAACGAAGGAGTTATAATTATCGCAGCCACCAACAGACCTGACGTATTGGATCCAGCATTATTAAGACCTGGAAGATTTGATAGACAGGTTGTAGTTTCGCTCCCTGATATAATTGGTAGAGAAAAAATATTAAAAGTTCACTCAAAAAAAATTTCAATGTCTCCTGATATTAAATTAAGAACAATAGCAAGAGGTACACCAGGATTTTCAGGAGCTGACTTAGCTAATTTAGTTAATGAATCAGCCTTACTTGCTGCTAGAAAAAATAAAAGAATTGTAACTAATCAAGAATTTGAAGAAGCAAAAGATAAAGTTATGATGGGAGCAGAAAGAAGATCGATGATTATGACAGAGGATGAGAAAAAATTAACGGCATATCATGAAGCAGGTCATGCAATAGTAACTATTAATGAGAAAGCAGCCTATCCAATTCATAAAGCAACAATAATCCCGAGAGGAAGAGCATTGGGTATGGTAATGCAGTTGCCAGAAAAAGATGAAGTGTCTCAAACTAGAGAACAACTTCATGCTCAAATGGCAATAGCAATGGGTGGTAGAGTTGCTGAAGAACTAATTTTTGGTGAAGATAAAGTTACTACGGGCGCAACAAGCGATATAGAACAAGCAACAAAAAGAGCAAGAGCAATGGTTATGAGAGCTGGACTTAGTAAAGAACTTGGACCTGTTGCTTATGGAGAAAATGAAGAAGAGGTATTTTTAGGTCGTTCAGTTGCTAGAACACAAAACATGTCGGAAGAAACTGCAAAAAAAGTTGATGTCGAAATAAGAAAATTTGTTGAAAAAGGCTATGAAAGAGCAAAAAAAGTATTAACAGAAAAAATCGATGATCTGCATAAACTTGCTAAAGCGCTTCTTACTTATGAAACTTTAACAGGTGAAGAAATAGAAAATTTAGTAAATAAAAATATTTATCCAGATAAAAAAGAAGAACTTAAAGTAGAAGAAGATGATCAAAGTTCTGCTCTAGGATCAATTGGATTAAAACCCAAAATTGTTCATTAAGCAAGAATGCAAAAATATTACACTAGGGCGTGTAATTTTTATTATGGTAGAAAATCAGTTGAAAAAGTTTTAAATAAGACTGCGCTTCCTATAAGTAATAGTAATCTATTGTCTTTTGACAGTATAGAAATTATTACAAGAAAAAAAATCAAAAAAATCCACATAAAAAAAATAAACTTATTAAATCCTTCACTTAAAAAAAAAATAAAAAAAGATTTAAAAGAAATTACAAAGAAAAAAAAATTTAAAGGTTTAAATTTTTCTGATATCCCAATTTTAATGGGAGTATTAAATTTAACACCTGATAGTTTTTCAGATGGTGGCAAATATAATAAAAAAAATAAAGGTTTTAATCACGCAAAATATTTAATTACTAAGGGATGTAAAATTTTAGATGTAGGAGGAGAGTCTACTAGACCTGGAAGTGAAGAAATAGATAAAAAAAAAGAATGGAACAGAATTAGCAGCACATTAAAAAAATTGATGAATTTAAAAAAAATTATTTCTCTCGATACAAGAAAAAGTTGGATTATGAAAAAAGGAATCGATTATAAAGTAAATTTAATAAATGATGTGTCTGGTTTAAGTTATGACTCAAATACACTTAATATTTTAAAAAAAACAAAAATCCCTTTTGTAATTCATCATATGAAGGGAAATCCTAAAAATATGCAAAATAACCCAAAGTATAAAAATATAATTTTAGATATTTACGATTATTTTGAAAAAAAAATAGAAAAAATTAAATTAAATGGAATAAAACATGAAAACATTATCCTAGATCCCGGTATAGGGTTTGGTAAAAACTTGAAACATAATATTACTCTTTTACGTAATATTTCTATTTTCCACTCATTAGGTTTTCCTATAATGTTAGGCATATCAAGAAAGAGGTTTATTAAAGATTTATCTAAAAACAATGATAGTAAAGAAAGATTGGGAGGAACAATATCCTCCAGTTTATATGCAATGATGCAAGGAGTTCAAATTTTAAGAGTTCACGATGTCAATGAGATTAATCAAAGTATAAAAGTTTTTAAAGCATTAAAATTTATATAATGTCTAAAAAATATTTCGGCACTGATGGAATAAGAGGAGAAGTCAATAAGGGAAACATAAATGGAGAAATGTTTTTTAAATTCGGACTTGCTGCAGGAACTTATTTTAAAAATTTAAGAAAAAATAAACAAACAGCAATAATTGCTAAAGACACCAGATTATCTGGTTATACTTTAGAACCTGCTTTAGTATCAGGTTTGACTTCTGCTGGTATGCACGTTTACACATTAGGACCTCTTCCTACCAATGGCTTAGCCATGCTTACAAAAAAAATGAGAGCAAATATGGGAATTATGATCACAGCATCTCACAATCCTTATTATGATAATGGGCTAAAATTATTTGGACCAGATGGTTTAAAATTATCAGATAATATAGAAAAGAAAATTGAAAAACTAATCGATTCAAAGATAATAAAAAATTTTGCTAAACCAAAAGCACTTGGAAGAGTTAAGAGACTAGAGAACGCAAATGATAAATATATTGAAATTTTGAAAAAAAATTTTCCCAAAAATTTTAGCTTAAAAGGTATCAAAATTGCTATTGATTGTGCGAATGGAGCTGGCTACAAATCTGGCCCCAAACTTTTAAAATCATTAGGAGCAAAGGTTTTCGATGTTGGAACATCACCCAATGGAATGAATATAAATGATAATTGTGGATCCACATTTCCAAAAAAAATTAAATCATTAGTTAAAAAACGTAGAGTAAATTTAGGTATAGCTCTTGATGGTGACGCAGATAGAATCATTTTGTGTGATCAAAAGGGAAAAATAATTGATGGTGACCAAATTATTGCAATGCTAGCTAGTAGATGGAAAAGAAAAAAAATATTAAAAGGAGGTGTTATAGGAACATTGATGTCAAACTACGGATTACAAAAATTTTTAAAAAGTAAAAAAATAAATTTTTTAAGAGCAAAAGTTGGAGATAGGTATGTTAAAGAAAAAATGCAAAAAAAAAAATATAATTTAGGTGGAGAACAATCTGGGCATATAATACTTGGTAAATTTGCAACTACAGGAGATGGTTTATTAGTTGCGTTGGAAGTTTTATTTTCAATGAGAAAAGGTAAAAAAGCTAGCGATTTATTTAATAGTTTCAGACCAACTCCACAAATACTTGAAAATGTTTTAGTAAAAGATAAATCAATAATTAATTCAAAAAAATGTAAAAAAGCAATCTATTTTGCCTCTAAATTAATAAAAAATAATGGCAGGATGTTAGTTCGAAAATCAGGTACAGAACCAAAAATTAGAATTATGGGAGAGTCAGACAATAGAATTTTATTATCAAAATGTATAAATTTAGTTAAAAATTCTATAAAATAAAGTGAAAGCTAAATCAAAAGTTTTAATCATTGCAGGATCAGATTCTTCTGGTGGCGCAGGCATTCAAGCAGATATAAAAACTGTAACATCATTAGGATCTTATGCAATGACTGCTGTAACAGCAATTACTTCTCAAAATACTACTGGAGTATCTTCTATAATATCAATTTCACCTAAAGAAATTTCAAAACAAATAGAATTTACGTCTATAGACATAAGACCTGATGCGATCAAAATTGGAATGTTGCACTCTGAAGGTACTATTAATGCAGTTTTAAAATCACTGAATAAAATTAATGTAAAAAAAATAATTTTAGATCCAGTTATGGTCGCAAAAGGAGGTAAGAAATTAATAAATGATAAATCAATAAAAATACTAAAAAAAAAAATGATAAAAATAGCAACTTTAATTACTCCAAATATTCCAGAAGCAGAAACTTTAACAAAAATTAAAATTAAAAATTCTAACGATATGATTTATTCAGCAAAAAAATTATTAGATTTGGGAGCAAAAAATGTCTTAATAAAAGGTGGTCATCTAAATTCAGATATTATGTATGATATTTTTTTGAACAAAAAAGAAATTAAATTTTTTAATAATAAAAAAATTTATACAAAAAATACCCATGGAACAGGATGTACTCTTTCAAGTGCAATTGCTACTTATTATTCGTGTGGAAAAACATTAAAGAAATCTTGTGAGATGGCAATCAAATATGTTAACCATGCTATTGGCACAGCCCCAAAATATGGAAAGGGGTTTGGGCCAATTAACCATTTAAATACAATAAATATAAATAAAAAGTTTAGATGAAAAATGTTGCAGTTATAGGATCCCAATGGGGCGATGAAGGAAAAGGTAAAATTGTCGATTGGCTTTCAAACAAAGCTGATATTATAATAAGATTTCAAGGAGGTCATAACGCCGGTCATACATTAGTAATAGATGGAACTACTTACAAACTACGACTTTTACCATCAGGGATAGTAAGAAAAAACAAAATATCAATTATAGGAAATGGAGTAGTAATAGATCCTTGGGCTTTATTAGAAGAAATAAAGGAAATTAAATCAAAAGGAGTCGAGGTAACACCAAAAAATTTAATTATATCCGAAACTGCAAATTTAATATTACCATTTCATAAAGAAATGGATGAGATGAGAGAAGATTTAGCAAAAAAAGAAAAGATTGGTACTACAAGAAGAGGTATAGGACCTGCTTATGAAGACAAAGTAGGAAGAAGAGGAATTAGACTTATGGATTTAGCTTCTGAAAAGAATTTAGAAAACAGATTGGCGAACGCACTAAGTCACCATAATTTAATAAGAAAAGGTATGGGTAAACAAATTTTTCAAAATGATAATCTTAAAAAAGACTTACTTAAAGTTGCGCCAGAAATTTTAAAATATGCACAACCAGTCTGGAAAATAATAGATGAATATAGATCAAAAGAAAAAAAAATTCTTTTTGAAGGAGCGCAAGGTGTTTTACTTGATGTAGATCATGGAACTTATCCATACGTGACATCTTCAAATACCGTTGCTTCATCTGCAGCAACTGGATCTGGCTGTGGACCAAATTCAATTAATTATATTTTGGGAATTACCAAAGCATATACGACAAGAGTCGGAGAGGGTCCCTTTCCAACAGAGTTGAAGGATCAAATCGGTGAGCATTTAGGAAATATAGGAAAGGAATTTGGAACAGTAACAAGTAGAAAAAGAAGATGTGGATGGTTAGACGGTGTATTAGTAAGACAATCTATTAGAATCTCAGGAATAAACGGAATAGCTTTAACTAAGTTAGATGTATTAGATGAATTAGATAACATAAAAATGTGTATAGCTTATGATTTAAATGGAAACAAAATTGACTATTTACCTTCAACTTTAGAGGATCAACTAAAAATAAAACCGATTTACAAAACCTTTGAAGGATGGAAAACTTCCACACAAGGAATTAAAGATTTTAAAAATTTACCAATTAATGCACAAAAATATTTAAAAGAAGTTGAAAAATTTATTGGAGTTAAAATTTCAAGTATTTCTACTAGCCCAGAAAGAAATGATACTATTTTGATCGAGGATCCTTTTAATTTCTAGTTAGCAGGCAAAAGGTTTTTTGATTTAGCGGAATTCAACATATGCTTTTGCAATTTCTCAAAAGCTTTGTTTTCAATTTGTCTAATTCGCTCTCTGCTAATTTTATATTTTTTGCTGAGCTCCTCAAGTGTTGAGGGTTCATCGGTAAGCCTTCTCGAGTAAAGAATTTGTCTTTCTCTATCATTTAAGATTTTAATAGAGTCTTGTAATAAATCTTTTCTCTGTTCCAATTCTTCATTTTGGGCAAATTTAAGTTCTTGATCCATTTCCTTATCAACTATCCAATCTTGCCACTGATCACCATCTTCTCCTATAGGAGCATTTAATGAATGTTCTTTTCCTGACAATCTTCTATTCATTGAAACAACTTCATCCTTACTTACATCAAGTTTTCTTGCAATTTCCGAAACATGCTCATCTTTTAAATCCCCTTCAGTTTTTGGAGATATTTGATTTTTAATCTTTTTAAGATTAAAAAATAATTTTTTCTGTGCTGTTGTAGTTCCTATTTTTACTAAACTCCAAGATCTTAAAATATATTCTTGAATAGAAGCTTTAATCCACCACATAGCATAAGTAGCCAATCTGAAACCCTTTTCAGGTTCAAATTTTTTAACAGCCTGCATTAAACCAATATTACCTTCTGAAATCATTTCATTTACTGGAAGACCGTAACCTTTATAACCCATTGCTATTTTTGCAACCAATCTAAGATGACTAGTAACTAACTTTTCTGCTGATTTGAGATTACCGGTTTCTTTCCAATTTTTTGCCAACATGTATTCTTCTTCAGCGTCAAGTATAGGAAATTTTTTAATTTGTGCCAGGTAAGCACCAAGACCACCCTCTGAAAGAGCTGGCAAATTATAGTTAATTGTATTCATATTGGTTACTTATTTAATAAATAAACTTAATTTTACAATGTTTTTATTTTACAGTATTTCTTAACTTTTTTAATATATTTTCAAGCTCGTTTGGTAATTTTGATTCAAATTCTAAATATTTTTCTGTGTTTGGGTGAACAAATCCTAGTATTTTTGCGTGTAAAAATTGTCGATCTAAATTTACAATTAAATTTCTTAAATCTTCATCGATATTCTTAATTTTTTTATATTTTTTTTTATATTTTTGATCTCCAACAATATTATTTGACCTATAGCTCATGTGTACTCTTATTTGATGAGTTCTTCCTGTTTCAAGTTTACATTCTACAAGACTTAATGTAGGGACCTTATTATTTTCGAATATTTCTAAAGTTTTATAATTTGTAACTGCATTTTTTCCTTTTGAAATACCTACCTCCATCAACTGTCTATTTTTTGAACTTCTTTTAATAAGTGTTTCAATTTTACCTTTTTGCGGTCTCAGCTTGCCCCACACTAACGCTTGATAAACTCTAGTAATTGAATGTTTTGTAAATTGTCTAGAAAGTGCCTCATGAGCATAATTATTTTTTGCAACAACAATTAACCCAGATGTATCTTTATCTATTCTATGAACAATTCCAGGTCTTAACTCTCCATTTATATTTGAAAATTTTCTATCCTTAAGATTTATTAAAGCATTAACAATTGTATTATCATAATTTCCTGCACCGGGATGAATAGATATACCAGATGATTTATCAATTACAATTAAGTCATCATCTTCAAATTGAATGTTTAAATTATAATCCAATGGTTTGAGAGTTTCTTTTTTTATCTCTGGTAATTTTAAAATAATACAGTCATCTTTAGAAACTTTTTTTGATGGATCGTCTACTATTACATTATTAAGTTTCAAATTTTTATTAATAATTAAATTTTTAACTTTTGTTCTACTTAAAGTTCTCTCTTTATTTGCAATGTAAGTGTCAATTCTTTGATTAATCTCATTTTCATTTACAATTAAATTAATGATATTTTTCATAAACTATAATATTAATACTATATGCGTCCGTAGCTCAACTGGATAGAGCGCCAGATTTCGGCTCTGGAGGTTCAGGGTTCGACTCCTTGCGGACGCACCAATTTATTCTCCAATGTTAATTAATGTCCCCTTTTTACGAGCTTTACTGAAGGAATAATAAAATAATGATATTGCTATAATTAAATAAACCCCATTCAAATAAAACGCATTAAGTATATTTTCAAAATTAACTGAATTATTTATAAGTATATTTCTCGCCTCTTCAAATATATAGACCAGAGGAAGCATATAAGCGACTGTCTTAAAAAAATCTGGTAAAATCTCTATAGGGTAATATATGCATCCGAATGGGGCCAATAAAAACATTGTTGACCATGCTATATTTTCAAAAGAGGGACCAAATCTTAAAAGTCCTGCTGAAACTAAAATTCCTAAGGTAATCCCAAATAAATACAAACTTAAGAATAAAAAAAATAAATGAATACCCAAATCTAATATTGAAATTCCAAAAAGAGGGGATGTTAATAAAATTGCTGGCACTAATCCTATTAGGGCTCTAATTAAAGCAGTAGAAATTAAAGATATAATTATTTCACTAATTTTAATTGGCGCAATAAATAAATTTGTAAAATTTCTACTCCATATTTCCTCTAAAAATAGCATATTAAATCCAATACTAGTTCGAAAAAGAAAATCGTACAAAATAGCACAAGTTAAAATTACACCTACTGCATTATTATAGTAAGTTGTATGTGAAGCGAAAAAATTTGATATAAAACCCCACAATGTTATTTGTATTGATGGCCAATAAATTAAATCTAAAATTCTTGGAAATGATCTAGTAATTAAATAAAAATGTCTCAAAAAAAGACCATATATTCTTATAAAACTCATCTTAATTCCTTGAAAGTTTTAAAAAAACTTCCTCTAAATTTTTTCTTCCATGTTTTTTAATTAATTCTTCAGGAACACCTTCATCTATTATAATTCCATCTTTCATCATTAGTACTTTTTTACATAATCTTGTTACTTCGCTCATATTATGAGAGGCTAACAAAATTGAAATTTTTTTTTCTTTTTTATAACTTTCTAAAAAACTTCTAACATAATCTCCTATTTCTGGATCGAGAGAGGCTGTTGGCTCATCTAAAAATAAAACAGAAGGATTGTTTATTAATGCTTTAGCAAGACTTACTCTATTTTTTTGTCCTGAGGATAATTCTCCAGTAACATTATTCAGTAAATCTTCTAATTTTAATTTTTCTACAAGATACTCAATTCTTTTTTTTATATTTAATACATTGTATAATTTACAATATACAATTAGATTTTGCTTTACTGTAAGTTTTTTTGGTAGCTCAATATAAGGTGAAATAAAATTTATTTTTTTAAGTATTTCTATTCTATTATCTTCAATTTTTTTCCCATCGACAAGAATTTCTCCATTGGTAGGTTTTAGCAATCCAAGCAGCATTCCTATTGTGGTTGTTTTTCCTGATCCATTTGGCCCAAGCAATCCCAAAATTTCATTTTCTTTGATACTAAATGAAATATTTTTTACTGCTTCCTTTAAACCATAATTTTTTTTTAAGTTTTTAACTTCTACTAGATTTTTCATTAGACTTTTGAAGCTCTTGATATTCTATCATTTATTGCTTCGCCGAAACCTATATTAGGAATTTTTTCAATAGCAATTTTTTTAAATTTTTTATTTTTAATCATTCTTAGTGTTTTATACAAATTTTTTGCAGCTTCTTTAAGATTATTTTTTTTACTCAAATAATAAAAATTTCTATCAGATGATTTTCTTTTTTTAATTAATATAAATGCCTCACCGGGTCTTGGTGTATTAGCATTCATTCTAATAGGAATTCCTGGTGAATAATGGGTTTTAAACTGACCAGGAACATTTAAAGTTTTATTTTTTGGTTTATATTTTAAATTAGTTTTAAGTACTTTATTAATTTTTTTTATTTCAATACCTCCTAGTCTTAAAATTTGAGTACCATTTATCAATCCAACTATAGTTGACTCCAATCCAATTTTTGAGCTTCCTCCATCAAGAACAAATTTAATTTTTTTGCCAAATTCATCTTTAACATCTTTGCTTGAGACAGGACTTATCTTGGTTGATATATTTGCACTAGGTGCAGCAAGAGGATATTTTAATAATTTTAAAAGTTTTCTCGAAACAGGATGTTTTGGAAATCTAACTGCTAAAGTTTTTTTTTTATTAGTTACATTTTTTGAAATTTTACTATTTTTTTTTAATTTTAAAACGAAAGTGATTGGACCAGGAGAAAATTTTTTGTACAATTTTAAAAAATCATTATTAAATTCACAATCATTTTTAAGCATTTTCAAATCATAATAATGAACAATTAGGGGATTTTTTTTAGGTCTTTTTTTTAATCTAAAAATTTTTGATGTTGCTTTTTGAGAATAAGCGTTTGCAGCCAATCCATATACAGTTTCTGTAGGAATACCAATACATTCATTTTTATCTAAATAGAATTTAGATTTTTTAATATTTGAAAGATTAATTTTCATGTAATAATACCAACTATTATATGAAAGAAAAAAATTTACTAGAGGATATTGATTCTAAATCTATTGACGATCTTACAGAATTGGCACAAAATATTATTTATAAACTTGAAAATGAAAAAAATCTTGAAAACTCAATTAATGAATATCAAAAACTCATTAAATTAAATAATTTAATTGAAAAAAAATTCCAAAATAATTCCAAAATAATTTCTAATAAAACTAAAGATAAAATTTTTAATATTTTAAAAAAAAAAGATGAAAAAAAAACTTGATAAAATAGCTAAAAATACAAATTCGTTTTTGTTAAAATTTTTAAAAAATCAAAAAAAAACAGATTTGATAAAACCAATTAAATATAGTTTATTTCCAGGTGGTAAAAAAATTAGATCAAAAATAATTATAGATATTGGAAAAATCTTTAAAGTAAATTATTCACAATTAATCCAGGTAGGAGCTGCAGTAGAATGTATACACGCATATTCATTAATTCATGACGATCTTCCGTGTATGGATAATGATAATATGAGGAGAGGAAAATTATCTACTCACAGAAAATTTGGAGAGTCCACGGCAATATTAGCTGGTAATTCTTTATTAACTTTAGCTTTTGAAATATTAAGTAGTAAAAATTTAAATATAAACGAAAAATCAAAAGTAGAATTAATTAAAAAAATTTCTGAATGCTCAGGTCATTCAGGTATTGCTGGTGGGCAATATTCGGATTTAAATTTTGAGAAAAAAAAGATTCCATTACATAAAATAATAAATATGCAAATCGAGAAAACTGGAAAATTATTTAGTTTTTGTTGCATGGCGTCACTAATTATAAAAAATAAAAATAAATATTTGCTCAAATTTGATAAAATTGGCTCAGACATAGGGCTTTTATTCCAAATTGCTGATGACATAATTGATTATAAAGGAAATAGTAAACAGGCGGGTAAAAAGACTAAAAAAGATCAAAAAAAAGGAAAAGCAACCCTTATAAAACTATTAGGTTATAAAAATACAATTAAATTTGGAAATAAATTAAAAATGAGTATATTTAAAAAGTTAAATATGTTTGGAGATAAATCAAAAGATTTAAAAGAAACAATTAATTTTATTTTAGAAAGAACCAAGTGAAAAACAAATACGTATACTTAGATGATATTAACTTTCCAAGTGATATAAAAAAACTATCTCAATCAAAGTTAAAAAAATTGGCTGACGAAGTAAGACAAGAAATGATAGATGCTGTTTCTGAAACAGGAGGTCATCTAGGTGCTGGATTAGGTGTCGTAGAACTTACTGTTGCTTTACATTACATATTTAATACACCAAATGATAAATTAATTTGGGATGTAGGACATCAGTCATATCCCCATAAAATTTTAACTGGAAGAAAAGATAAAATTAGAACATTAAGAAAAGGTGAAGGATTATCTGGATTTACCAAAAGATCAGAAAGTGAGTATGATCCATTTGGTGCAGCACATAGTTCGACATCTATATCTTCAGCTTTAGGTATAGCTGTTGCAAATAAACTTTCTAATAAATCAGATAGTGTCATTGCTGTGATAGGAGATGGAGCAATGAGTGCAGGAATGGCTTACGAGGCTATGAATAATGCTGGAACAAGTAAAACTAAGATGATTGTTATTTTAAATGATAACGATATGTCTATTTCAAAACCGGTAGGTGCGATGAGAGCATATCTTGCTAAAATTTTATCTACAAAAATTTATTTTAGCTTCAGAGAAACAATAAAATTAATTATTTCTTCATTTTCGAAAAGGTTTAGCAAGAAAGCAGGTAAAGCCGAGGATTTTTTAAGATCTGCAGTTACAGGTGGTACATTGTTTAGTTCAATGGGATTTTATTACATTGGGCCAATTGATGGACATGATATTGACTCTCTTGTATCGGTTTTAAAAAATGCAAAGGATATTAATTATGAAGGACCGATTATGGTCCATATAAAAACTGAAAAAGGAAAAGGATATGAATTTGCAGAAAAATCAGCTGATAAATTTCATGGAGTTTCTAAATTTAATATAAATACTGGAATTCAAGAAAAATCTAAATCTAATATACCAGCTTATACAAAAGTATTTGCAAATACACTTGTAAAACATGCAGAAAAAGACAGTAAAATTTTAGGAATTACAGCCGCAATGCCGTCTGGAACTGGAATGGATGTTTTTGGAAGTAAATTTCCTGAAAGAACGTTTGATGTAGGTATTGCGGAGCAGCATGCTGTTACTTTTGCTGCTGGACTTGCAACTGAAGGTTATAAACCGTATGCAGCAATTTATTCAACATTTCTTCAAAGAGCATATGATCAAGTCGTGCATGACGTAGCAATTCAAAGCTTACCAGTTAGATTTGCTATAGATAGAGCAGGCTTGGTTGGAGCTGATGGACCAACACATGCGGGTTCATTTGATATAACCTATTTATCAACATTACCCAATTTTATAGTAATGGCGCCAAGCGATGAAGCTGAATTGGTAAGAATGATTAATACTTCTGTAGATATCAATGATAGACCTTCTGCTTTTAGGTATCCAAGGGGAAATGGAATAGGTGTAAATTTACCTAGCATTAATGAAAAAATAGAAATTGGAAAGTCTAGAATTATTAAAGAGGGTAAAAATATAGTATTACTAAATTTTGGTGCAAGATTAAATGAATGTTTAATTGCTCAAGAAAAAATTGCGAAAAAAGGAATTAACTTAACTTTGATTGACGCAAGATTTGCAAAACCATTAGATGAAAAATTGATATGGCAATTAGCAGTAGACCATGAAGCTATGATTACTATAGAAGAAGGATCGATAGGAGGTTTTGGTTCACATGTTAGTCAATTACTTAGTGAAAAAAATTTGTTAGATAATAATTTAAAATTTAGATCAATGATATTGCCTGATAGATTTATTGATCATAATAATCCCGATTTAATGTATAAATATGCAGGACTTGACTCTTCTAGCATCGAAACTAAAATTTTAGATACTTTAAATTCAAAAATTGTAATAAAAAAAACTAATTAACTTCCACATTGAGCATTGTTCATTAAGTAATGATCCAAAATTACACAATGCATCATTGCTTCTCCTATTGGCACTGCCCTAATACCAACACATGGATCATGTCTTCCTCTAACCGATATTGAAGTATTTTTACCGAACTTATCAATAGTTTGACGTTTTGAAAGAATTGATGAGGTTGGTTTAACCGCAAAAGAAACTATTATATCTTGGCCAGATGAAATACCACCTAGTATTCCGCCTGCATTGTTTGATTTAAAATTTATTCTTTTTCTGTTTCTAAAAATTTCATCAGAATTTTCTTCTCCTGTTAATTGAGCTGAGCTCATTCCTGATCCAATATTTACACCCTTTACGGCATTTATACTCATCATTGCTGAAGCAAGATCCATATCTAATTTTGAGTAAATTGGCGCTCCTAAACCAATCGGAACTCCTTTAGCTCTTACTTCAATAACAGCACCACAAGATGAACCAGCTTTTCTAATACTTAAAAGATATTTTTCCCAAAGTGTTAAAATTGACTTATCGGGGCAAAACAAAGGATTTTTCGAAATAAATTTATCATTCCAATTTTTTGTATCACAACCAAGTATACCAAGATGCGTAACAGCACCAACAACTTTATATTTTTTACCAATTTTATTTTCTAAAACCTTTTTTGCTACAGCTCCTGCAGCTACTCTTGAGGCTGTTTCTCTTGCTGATTGTCTCCCACCTCCCCTATAATCTCTAATTCCATATTTTTTAAAATATGTGTAGTCAGCATGACCAGGTCTAAATTTATTTTTTATTGTTTCATAATCTCTTGATTTCATATCTTTATTATAAATAATCATTGAAATTGGTGTTCCGGTAGTTTTTCCCTCAAATACACCTGAGAGTATATTCACTTTGTCATCTTCTTTTCTTTGTGTAGTGAATTTTGATTGACCAGGTTTTCTTTTATTAAGTTCTGCCTGAATATCCTTTTCGTTAATACTTATATTAGGAGGACATCCATCGACCACGCACCCTATGGCCGGGCCATGCGACTCTCCCCATGTTGTGAAGCGAAATATCTTTCCAAATGTATTAAATGACATTAAATATATTATATAAATTATTTTGTTGAAATTATGAATCAAAAAAACTCACTAGGTTTAGATATTTGTTTCAAGGATTTAAACGATCCTATTGATCTTTTTAAAGAATGGTTCAATGAAGCTTATAAAAGCGAGTTAAATGATCACAATGCCTTAGCTTTAGCAACTTCCGATAAAAAAGGTGTACCATCAGTAAGGATGGTTTTGTTGAAAGAATATAATAAAAATGGATTTGTAATTTATACGAATCTTGAAAGCCAAAAAAGTAATGAAATTAAAATAAATCCCGTTGCATCAATGTGTTTTCACTGGAAAAGTTTATTGAGACAAATAAGAATTACTGGAAAAATATTAAAAGTTTCTGATAAAGAAGCTGACGTATATTATAACTCAAGAGATTATCTAAGTAAAATTGGAGCATGGGCTTCAAAACAATCTTCAAAATTAGAAAAAAGAGAACAATTGAATGAAAAAATTGAGGAATTTAAAAAAAAATTTCCTGATAAAAATAATGTTCCAAGACCACCACATTGGTCTGGTTGGAGACTTGATCCTTTTAGATATGAATTTTGGTTAGATGGTAAAAATAGAATTCATCAAAGATTAATATATTTGAAATTAGAAAATGGTAAATGGGAAAAATCTTTACTTAGCCCTTAAAAATTTCTCTCTAAACTAAAAGA
>CACFKJ010000004.1 GCA_902566805.1 uncultured Pelagibacteraceae bacterium | reverse complement strand
TATTTTTGAAATATTTTTAAATTCATTTTCAATTTGTGTTTTTTTTTCTGGTAAAAATCCATGGAAATAATATTTATCAGTGAAACCACTCATTGAAACAGCTGCACTTACTGCCGAAGGTCCAGGTATCGAAAATATTTTAATATTATTTTCTATACATTTGCTAATTAAAATATTTCCAGGATCTGATATTGTTGGAGTTCCAGCATCTGAAATAAGAGAAATAATTTTTTCTGATTTCAAAAAATCTAGAATTTTATTAATATTTTTTTTTTCGTTAAATTTATGATTAGATATAAGCTTAGTTTTAATTTTATAATGTGATAAAAGTTTACTCGATATTCTAGTGTCTTCACATAACACAAAATCTGATAATTTAAGCACCTCAAGAGCTCTAAGAGTAATATCCTTTAAATTTCCTATTGGAGTAGAAACAATATATAAACCTTTTTTTATCTTATTTTTGTCTATATCTGGATACATTAGTTTAATTAAATATAATAATACAAAAAAAATGAAATCTATATTTAAATTTTTATGTTTTATTTTAATAATTTTATATCCTTTAAATGGAAGTGCATTTTCTGAAGAAAAAATTAAAATTGGATTAATTGTGCCTTTATCGGGCGAGTACAGTAGTATTGGTCAATCAATTGTAAATTCTGTTAGATTAGCAGTTAATAAAATTGAGGATAGTAAAATAGAAATTTATCCAAGAGATACAAAAGCAGATTCGAAAGTTACTTTGAAAGTTTCAGAAGAATTATCTGAAAAGGGTATAAAAATAATTATAGGTCCTCTATTTAATAATAATATAAATCAACTGAAAAAACTTAGTGATATTACTTTTATATCTCTTACAAACAAAATTTATCAAAATCCAAAAAATGTTATTAGTGCAGGTGTAAATGCAATATCACAAATAAATACGATTAAAAAATTTAAAAAAAAAAATAATTTAGAGAGAAGTATATTTTTGATACCTAATAATAATGATAAGAATGAAATTAAATATGCAATAAATAAAACAAAAATTATTGTTAAAGATATTTTTGAATATAATTCAGATCCCACAATTCTTACATCTCAAATAGAAGTTTTAACAAGATACAAACAAAGAAAACAAAATTTACTTGATGAAATAAAAAGATTAGAAGACTCCAATGAAATTGGTAAAGAGAAAAAAATTGAAAGATTAAAAAAAAAAGATACCTTAGGAGGTATTAATTTTGACTCTGTAATAATAGGAGATTTTGAAGAAAGTTTAAAAAGTGTAGCAACATCCTTACTTTATACTGATATTTCATCAAAGAGAATTACATATATAGCTTTAAATCAATGGTTTGATGAATCATTGCTTAAAGAAGAAAATTTACAACCAATTTATTTTCCATCTATAAATAAATCTAATTATGATAATTTTATTCAAAATTATTATTCAAAATATAATTCGTACCCCAATCAAATTTCTTTTTTAAGTTATGATCTTGTAGGACTTATATACTACTTATTATATAAAAATAACTTTATTATAGATGAAAAAATATTTTTTAAAAAAAATAAGTTTAAGGGAAAAATTGGCATTTTTGAAATTAACCAAAATAAAATTACCCATCAATTAAATTTTTATAGTGCTGAAAATGGTAAATTTAGAAAAATTTTTTAATTTTTTTAAAAGCTTTTGCTCTATGATCAATTTTAAATTTATCTTCAGGTTTCATTTGGGCAAAAGTAAGACTTTTACCTAAAGGAATAAAGATTGGATCATATCCAAAACCATTTTTTCCTTTTTTTGATTTTGAAATTATACCCTCTATAATTCCTGAAACATTTTTTATAGTTGCATTAGGCCAATAAATTGTGAGAGAACAAATAAATCTACATTTAATTTTTTTGCTCTTCCAATCTTTATCTTTTTTATTTATCTCCCTATAAACCTTTTTTATTGCTAAATTAAAATTACTTTTTTTTCCTCCCCATCTAGATGAGTAAATACCTGGCGACTTATTAAGCAAATCTATTTCAAGTCCAGAGTCGTCAGCTATGCAAATTTTTCCTGTTTTTTTTGAGTAAAATTTTGCTTTTATTATAGAATTTTCCTTAAAAGACTTGCCATTTTCCTTTGGGCTATTCAATTTAAATTTTTTAGGAGTATAAATCTTAATTCTTTTTGGCAATAAATCTCTAATTTCCTTTAATTTACCTGTATTATTCGACCCTATTATTAGCTCAATAATTTTTTTTTTTTTCATCTAGAAATTATAGTTTTTCATACCATATACAATTAGATGGAAAAAGAAAAAATCATAAATGCTGATAATGAAAATAAAGATGCACCTGAAGATGAAATTAAATCAGAAGATGATTTAGATAATGAAAAAGATAAGGTTGTTTCATCAGAAGATAAAATTAAAGACTTGGAAGATAAACTCTCAAGAACTTTAGCTGAAATGGAAAATCAAAGAAGAAGGTTTGAAAAAGAAAGAGATGATGCATTTGAATATGGCGGTTTTTCATTTGCGAAAGAAGCTTTAAATTTAATTGACAATCTAGAAAGGTCAAAGATATCTTTGGAGAACGATGAAGATTTAAAAAAAAATAATGAATATAAAAAAATTTCTGAACACCTTGAAATAATATACAATGATACAATCTCAATTTTCAAAAAAAATAATATAGAAAAAATAGATTGTATTAATAAAAAATTAGATCCAAATTTTCATCAAGCAATGCTTGAGATAGAAGATGATTCCAAGGAGCAAGGTACGATAGTACAAGAGATACAAAAAGGTTTCTTGATGAAAGATAGACTGCTTAGACCTTCTCTAGTCGGAGTTTCCAAAAAAACAAAAAAAGAGGACAACAAAGATAATAAAACTAAGGAAAATGAGCATAAAAATGAGGAAAAATAATTACTTAAGCAACTTGTACTATAAAAAATAACACTTATATGAAGTTCAGATATATATAAAATGAGCAAAGTAATTGGAATAGATTTAGGGACAACAAATTCATGTGTATCTATAATGGAAGGTACGCAAGCTAAGGTTCTAGAAAATGCTGAAGGAGCAAGAACAACACCATCAGTAGTAGCTTTTACAGATAATGATGAAAAACTTATTGGTCAACCAGCAAAAAGACAGGCTGTAACGAATCCTGAAAATACAATTTTTGCAGTAAAAAGATTAATTGGAAGAAATTTTGAAGATCCATCAGTAAAAAAAGATATAGAGACTTCACCATTTAAAATTGTTAACTCTGAAAAAGGTGATGCTTGGATAGAAGCAAAAGGACAAAAATATTCACCATCACAAATTTCTGCGTTTGTTTTACAAAAAATGAAAGAAACAGCAGAAAAATATTTAGGACAAGAAGTTAGTAAAGCAGTAATTACTGTGCCCGCATATTTTAATGATGCACAAAGACAAGCAACTAAAGATGCTGGTAAAATTGCAGGTCTAGAAGTTTTAAGAATTATAAATGAACCAACTGCAGCATCACTTGCTTACGGATTAGATAAAAAAACAAATAAGAAAATTGCGGTTTATGATTTAGGTGGTGGTACTTTTGATGTATCTATTCTTGAATTAGGAGATGGAGTTTTTGAAGTAAAATCTACTAACGGTGATACATTTTTAGGTGGAGAAGATTTTGATAATACAATTGTTGAATATTTATTGAATGAATTTAAAAAAGAAAGTGGCATTGATTTAAAATCTGATAAGCTAGCTTTACAAAGATTAAAAGAAGCTGCTGAAAAAGCAAAAATAGAATTATCTTCTGCTGCTCAAACAGAAATAAATCTTCCATTTATTACTGCTGACAAAACTGGTCCAAAACATATTAACTTAAAAATGACTAGAGCAAAACTTGAGGCTTTAGTTGAAGATTTGATTTCTAGAACAATTCCACCATGTAAAACGGCTTTGAAAGATGCCGGGTTATCACCAAGCGATATAAGTGAAGTAGTTTTAGTAGGTGGTATGACAAGAATGCCTAAAGTAATCGAGGAAGTTAAAAACTTTTTTGGAAAAGAACCTAATAAATCTGTAAATCCTGACGAAGTTGTTGCAATGGGTGCTGCTATACAAGCTGGAGTGTTACAAGGAGATGTAAAAGATGTTTTGCTATTAGATGTTACACCTCTATCTCTAGGAATTGAAACTTTAGGTGGGGTATCAACTAAACTTATAGAAAAAAATACTACAATACCCACAAAAAAAAGCCAAGTATTCTCAACAGCTGAAGATAATCAACCAGCTGTATCAATTAGAGTGCTACAGGGTGAAAGAGAGATGGCTTCTGACAATAAAATTTTAGGAAATTTTGAATTGGTTGGTATAGCGCCAGCTCCAAGAGGAGTGCCTCAAATAGAAGTTACATTTGATATTGATGCTAACGGAATTGTAAATGTTTCTGCAAAAGATAAGGGAACAGGAAAAGAGCAAAAAATTCAAATCCAGGCCTCAGGTGGTTTAAGTGATGATGAAATAAATAAAATGGTAAAAGATGCAGAGTCAAATAAAGAAGCTGATAAAAAGAAAAGAGAAGCTGTTGATGCAAGAAATCAAGCAGACACACTATTACACTCAACAGAAAAAAATCTGAAAGAACATGGTACAAAAGTTTCTGAAGCTGATAAAAAAGCTATTGAAACCGCTTCGTCGAATTTGAGAAATTCTCTAAAAGGAACTGATGTCGAAGATATTAAAAAGAAAACACAAGATTTAGTACAAGCATCAATGAAATTAGGTGAGGCAATTTATAAATCTCAACAAAGTGCTAAACCTGGTGATGCACCTAAAGACTCAAAAGAAGAAGGAAAAAAAGACGAAAACGTTGTTGATGCAGACTTTGAGGAAGTAAAAGACGAAAATAAAGAAAAAAGCGCCTAAGCTAGCAACAATTATTTGTCTGTAATTAGTTATGGCAAAAAAGGATTATTATGAAGTCTTGGGTGTTAATAAAAGTTCTTCTGCAGATCAGATAAAATCAGCATATAGAAAATTAGCAGTAAAATACCATCCTGATAAAAATGAGGGAGATAAAGGTGCTGAAGAAAAGTTCAAAGAAGCATCTGAAGCTTATCATGTCTTATCAAACCCCGAAAGAAAACAAAATTATGATAATTTTGGTCATGCCGCTTTTGAAAACGGTGGCGGAGGAAGAGGCGGATTTGGAAATTTTGATTTTTCCAGTCACTTTTCAGATATTTTTGAAGATTTTTTTGGAGAAGGATTTGGTGGCGGAGGAAGAAGATCCAGAAGATCTAATAATAGAGGCTCAGACCTTAGATACGATTTATCAATAACTTTAGAGGAAGCATTTACAGGAAAAAAACAAGACATAAAGTTTTCTACATCAGAAAAGTGTGATACTTGTAGTGGTAGTGGTTCAAAACCAGGTCATAGCCCAGGAACCTGTTCGATGTGTGGGGGACATGGCCAAGTAAGATCTAATCAAGGATTTTTCACAGTTCAACAAACATGTCCTCAATGTTCTGGATCAGGTGAGGAAATTACTAATCCATGTACAAGTTGCAGTGGGCAAGGTAAAAAACAAGCTTCAAAAAGATTATCTGTTACCATTCCTAAAGGAGTTGATGATGGAACAAGGATTAGATTAGCAGGAAAAGGTGAGGCTGGATCTAGAGGAGCTTCTAATGGAGATCTTTACTTATTTATTAATGTTTATTCTCATGATTTATTTAAAAGATCTGAAGAAAATTTGTTTTTTGAATGTCCAATATCGATTGCAGATGCAGCCCTAGGAACATCGATAGAGATTCCAACAGTTGACGGCGGAAAAGCAAAAATTAAAATTCCATCTGGAACACAAAGCGGTAAACAATTGAGGTTAAAGGGCAAAGGTATGCCTTTCATGAGGGGTGGGGGAAATGGAGATCTTTATGTACAAGTAAATACAGAAATTCCAGTATCTCTAAATAAAGAACAAAAAGATTTGTTAGAAAAATTTAGACAAATTGAAAACGAAAAATCGAACCCAAGTATTAAAAAATTCTTTCAAAAAGCTAAAAGCTTCTGGAAAAATTAGATGGATTTAGATCAAATATTCGCAGCAATTTCTTTAATTGCTGTTCTAATATTAGTACTGCCAGCCTTTTTCAGAACTAACTTAAAACTAAAGCAGTTTTTAACAAATTTATCTATTTGGACTATAATTGTTTTGGTTGTTATGGTACTTTTATATCAAATCATTTAAATGAAAAAAATTAACTTAGCTATTACTGGATGTATGGGAAGAATGGGACAACAGATCATTAAATCTGCTAAATCTAATAAAAATTTTAAAATAGTAGCTCTTACAGAAAATAGAACAATAAATAAAAAAATTAATGGAATTAAACCAAATATAAATACTGAAGAAGCTTTTAAAAATGTGAATTTAATAATAGATTTTACGATCCCCAAATGTACATTTGAAGTTCTTAAAATTGCATCAAAATTAAAGAAAAAAGTAGTTATTGGAACAACTGGATTCACAAAAAAAGAAGAAAACCTAATTAAGAAATATTCAAAAAAAATACCAATACTTAAAGCTGGAAATATGAGCTTGGGAATAAATTTATTAATGTATCTAACAGAAATTGCGTCCAAATCTCTTGGAAGTAATTTTTTAAGTAAAGTTTTTGAAATTCATCATAAGCACAAAAAAGATCATCCTTCTGGAACAGCTTTAATGCTCGGAAGAGGTATTGCAGTAGGAAAAAATAAAGATTTTTATAAGTTAATTGGAAAAAAATATCTTAATAAAAAATCTTTTCCTTACGGAGCAAAGATTAATTTTAACTCATTAAGAAAAGGTGAAGTTATTGGAGAGCATGAGGTAGCATTTTCAAGCGGAAAAGAAATAATTAGATTGAATCATGAAGCTTTTGATAGGGCTCTTTATTCAGAGGGAGCTTTGACGGCAGCACAATGGTTAATGAACAAAAAACCTGGCCTTTACTCAATGAGAAATGTCTTGAACTTTAAATGAATGAAGTTCAAAGATCTAAAATAATATTAAAAATTCTTAATAGAATTTATCCAAAAACGCCAATTCCATTAAAACATAGAAATAAATTTACACTGTTAATTTCTGTTTTGTTATCTGCACAAACTACTGATGCAAATGTAAATAATGTAACTAAAAATATTTATCCAAAGTATAATAAACCTGATCACTTTGTAAAATTAGGAAGGCAAAGGATTGAAAACTTAATTAAGAGTATTGGGATTTTTAGAGTAAAAGCAAAAAGCGTTTATTTACTATCAAAAAAATTAATAGAGAAATATGGGGGGAAAGTACCAAAGACATTTGAGGAGTTGGAAGAACTTCCAGGTGTCGGCCATAAAACAGCTAGTGTGGTGATGTCTCAAGGATTTGGATATCCAGCCTTTCCTGTTGATACACATATTCATAGACTTGCTCAAAGATGGGGGCTTACTAACGGCAAAAATGTGATTCAAACAGAAAAAGATTTAAAACGTTTGTTTCCAAAAAGGAATTGGAATAAACTTCATCTACAGATTATTTATTATGGTAGAGAATATTGTAAAGCCAGAGATTGTTATGGTTTGACTTGTAAAATTTGTACTACTTGTTATCCTAATAGAAAAAAACCAATAAAAACAAATAAAGCTTAATATGAAAATTTTAGGAATTGGAAATGCAATAGTAGATGTTATTTGCAAAGTTGAAGATAAGTTTATAACTGATAATGGACTAACAAAAAGTACAATGAAATTAATTTTTGATGAAATAGAGTTCAAAAATTTATTGTCTAATCTTAAAATTGAAAAAACTGTTTCAGGAGGGTCTGTTGCTAATTCAATAGTAGGCCTTTCTCAACTTGGTAATAAAGTTGGATTTATTGGTAAAGTCTGTGATGATAATCTTGGGGCTAAATATGAAGAAGGCTTAAAAAACGAAAATGTTGAATATTTCTACCTAAAAAAGAAAGAAGAACTACCAACAGGTACATGTTTAATATTAGTTACACCAGATTCAGAAAGAACAATGTGTACTTTTTTAGGAACTGCAGGAAAAATAAATGAAAACGACATAAATTCAGATGTAATTAAAAAAAGTGATATTATTTTTTTAGAGGGATATTTATGGGATGAAGGAGATCCAAAAAAAGCTTTTGAAAAAGCTATTAAAAGTTCAAACAAAGTAGCAATGTCACTTTCTGATCAGTTTTGTGTAGATAGACATAAACCACATTTTTTAGAATTAGTTAAAAATAAATTAGATATCACTTTTGCTAATGAGCAAGAAATTATCTCACTTATAAACGCAAAAAGTTTCAATGAAGTTATAAATTTTGCAAAAGAACTCCAAAAAACTATAGTGGTTACAAGAGGCGAAAAAGGAGCTATTGCTATAAATGGTAATGATACTGCAGAATGTGGAATTAAAAATAATCTTAAAATTGTAGATCTAACGGGTGCTGGTGATCTATTTGCTGCAGGATTTTTACATGGACATGTGAATAATATGTCTTTAAAGGATAGTTTAGAAAAAGGTACTGAAATGTCATCAAAAGTAATTCAACAAATAGGAGCAAGACTTTAAGACATTTGAGAAATATTATTTTTTTTTCTTTTAAAGCTTCCTTTGCCCTTTTTAGGTTTAATTACTCTAGGCTTATATTTTTTTGACATTAAATCCTTAGCAATGAGATTTCTCTTTTTCATCTAATTAATTATATAACCACTTTTTTCACTTATTAGAAAATTTTCATCATCAAAAACATCTTTGATTTTTTTTCTCAATCTATAAACATGTGTTTCAACTGTGTGAGTTTCTAGTTCTGATAAATAACCCCAAACTTCCTTTTGCAAAACTTCAATTTTTTGTGGTTTATTTTTTGATTTTAAAAATAGAATTATATTGATTTCTTTTTCCGTTAATCTTAAACTTTTTATATTATTTTTTATTTCTCGTGAATTTAAATCTATCAAGTATTTTTCTAATTTAATTTCTGATTTGAAATTATACTCTTGCTTTAACAAGTTTATATTTAAAATTTCTATTAATTTTTCTATTTTTAAAGGATAATTCTCTATTTCTATCAATCTGTTCGTATTAATTTTTGGAAAGATTTCTTTAATATTATTTTTTTTTTTTACTAATATTAAAAAATTTCCATACTTACTTTCATCAAATTCTAAACTTTTATCTTTATTTTTTAAAAAAATTAAATTGAATTTTAATATTTCTTTGATTTCATATAATATACTAAATAGTTCTTCAAATTCATATATTATGATATTTTGTTGGTACATTTAAAAAATATGTTAATTAAATTAAAAAATAAAGATACGCTAATTATCAATGATTTTAAACTTAAATGCTGCATTGGTAAAACGGGTATTAAAAGTAAAAAAATAGAGGGTGATTATGCAACACCAAAGGGTACTTTTATGTTAGGACCTGTTTATTATAGAAATGATAGAGTGCCGAAACCTATTACTAAGTTAAAATGTTACAAAATTAAAAAAAATATAGGATGGTGTAATGATATTAATAGTAAATACTATAATCGTAAAATAATAATTAAAAAAAAAATCAAACATGAAAAAATGTTTAGAAAAGATAATAAGTATGATTATGTTGTTTTAATAAACTATAACTATCAAAAACCAATTTCTAATAAAGGAAGTGCTATATTTTTACACCTAACTAATAACTATAAACCAACTTTAGGATGTATTGCATTAAAAAAAAAAGATTTTTTAATTCTTTTAAGAATAATTAAAAAAAATACAAAAATAAAAATAAATTAATTTCTTTTACCAAATATTTTAGAGCCAATTCTTAGGTGGGAAGCCATATACTTAATTGCAATTATATAATCATTTGACATGCCCATACTCAGTTCAGGAATATTAAATTTATCATTTAGTTCTTTCATTTTTGAAAAAAAAATATTTGGATCTTTTTCATCAGGCGGAAGACACATTGTACCTATTACTTCAAGTTCTAGCTTTTTACAATATTCGTAAAATTGTTCAAATTCATTTATCTTGATTCCTGACTTTTGTGATTCTTCTCCTATATTAATTTGAATAAATAATTTAGGTTTTTTGTTTATTTTTTTTTGCTCAGTTGCAATTTTATCAGCTAATTTAGTACTATCTAAAGAATGAATATAATCAAAAATTTTTAAGGCATGCTTAACTTTATTAGTCTGAAGTTTTCCCAACATATGAAGTTCAATTTTAGAATTTTTAGCTTTAAGTTCAGACCATTTCTCTATTGCTTCTTGGACTTTATTTTCTCCAAATTGAAAATGACCATACTCAATTAATGGTAATATATTGTTTATTTTGAAAGTTTTTGAAACTGCAATAATTTTTGGATTATATGAATTATTATTTAAATTTATTTCCTCTTGAATATGAATTAAATTCTTTACAGTATTATGCATAATAAATTACCAAATATATATTACTTTATTAATGAATTTGATCCAAATCATATAAGTAAGATTGATAACAATATTTCTTTGATTTATAGAAATTATAAAAAAAAAATAGATGAAAATCTAATTAAAAAAATTAAATTTTTTTGTAGAAAAAAAAGGATTAAATTTCTTATATCAAATAACTTTAAATTAGCAATTAAGCTTGATCTTGATGGGGTATATTTACCTTCTTTTAACAAAGATTTTAGACACAACAATTATGCATTAAAAAGAAAATTTATTATTCTTGGTTCTGCACATAATTTAAAAGAAGTAAAAATAAAGGAAAAACAAGGAGTAAAAGCAATATTTATAAGTTCCATTTTCAAAAAAAAAAATACTTATTTAGGAATTAATAAATTTAAAAATTTAACTAAATATACTTATAAAAATATTATTGCTCTCGGAGGAATTAATAAAAAAAATATAAAAAAACTTAAATTATTAAATATTTATGGTTTTGCAGCTATTGAATTATTCTCAAAAAAAAACGGCCCCTTAAAAAATTAAGGGGCCGAATATTTTCTAGTATAAAACTATATTAGAATGAGAAAGATAATGTTACACCTTTTTCTTCTAAATCAGCAGCTGTTGCGTTACCTGCATCATTTTCAGTTTTACCAGCATAAGCTTTAACACTCATAGAACCAGCTGTGTAAGATACACCAACACCTGATACTGTTTCATCAGCTGTTTTTGTAGACGCACCAAACTCAGTTTCTAATTGAGCGTAAGATATTGATACTTGATCAGATAATGCGAAAGAAACACCAATGTGTGTAGCGTCTTCGTCATCATTTGTAGTTGAAGCATCATCTACTTCGTTAAGTTGAGCTGCAACAGTTACTGAACCCATAGTGTATTTAACACCTACAGTTTCCATATCAACTCCTGCATTAGCTTGTGCAGTTGAAGTTTCTGCAAGACCAGCTACAACTTGTAAACCATCAATTCCTGTGTAAGACACAGAAGCAGATCTATCAGTTCCACCTGTTGCTTTTGATGTATCAAAACTTAGAGACATGTCGCCCATTGATATATCATAACCGATATAACCTGTTTGATCGATACCTCTAGCCATACCATAAGCAGTTGTTGTTGCTGACATTGAGTACACAGCTGTATCAGCTGCAGGAACAATGTTCTTAACTGCTCTAATACCAGATCCACCAGCACTTTCACCGAAAGTGAATTTACCAGCATCACCCATGTCTAAAGTAGCTTTAAGATCATCAAGTACTCCACCGTAGTCTAACTCGTATGACATACCAACAGTCCAACCTTGATCAGTTTCACCTGATGCAGAGAACGTGATACTATCACCTAATGTTAAAGGGTTACCTGTAACAGTTGATGTATCATTAGTATCATAGCTAACTGACCATGATCCAGATACACTCATGTCTGCAGCGTAACCAGTAGTAGCAGCTAAAGAACCTGCAAGCGCAGTTAGCCCTACTTTTTTCATTTTATTGTCCATAATTTTCTCCTTATTTGTTATAATTAATTATAAACGTTGCTTTTTTAACAAAATTTGCAATTTCTTCCTTTAATAATATTGATTATTTATAATTTTTTATTAATGTGTTGCAAAAATACATCACAATTTTGCTTGAAAAAATTGGCTTTTTTTAGTGATTAGACTAAATTCAACAATTGCTGATTGTTAATATTTATAATGCTATATGAAAGTGTCTTTTAAATGAAAAAACTGAATTCTTACAAATTTATAATTTTATCTATTTTTGCATCTTTTTTAATCATCTTAAATTCATGTTCAAGCAGAGGAAAAATTTGGGACCCTGCGGATGCCAGAGAATTTCCAGCAGAGCCAGAAGCAAGAGTACAAAAAAATTTAGAAGAAGGTAGAGGGTTTAGAATAATGGATTTAAATAAAAAAGAAGGTGGTGGATCTTTTGAATTTGCAACATCAAATGCTTTATGGCGAGCTACACTAGATACTTTAGACTTCATGCCTCTAGCGACAGCGAATTACAGTGGTGGACTAATTATTACTGATTGGTATAGTGAGAATAATACACAAAAAGAATCTGTTAAAATATCAGTAAGATTTCTAGATAACGAAGTAAGAGTAGATGCTTTGGACATAAAAGTATTTCAAAAAAAATGTCAGTCATTTGATAACTGCTCAATATCTGAAAATAAAGGAGTTTTAATAGGAGAATTAAAAAAGAAAATTTTACAAAAGGCTGCGGTATACGATATTGAAATAAAAGCAATTCAAAAGAAAAATAGAAGAGTTCCAGAAGTTAGAATTCCTAAGAAAAAGGAAAGACGTAATAAGAACAAAAAAAAAGATAATTAAAAAAACCTAAAGTTAAATTTTCAAATATGGAGAGATACAATTTTAAAATTGTCGAAGATAAGTGGCAACAGTTTTGGCAAAAAAATAAAGTATTTAAATCAAAAGTAGATAAATCAAAAAAAAAATTTTATTGCCTTGAAATGTTTCCTTATCCTTCAGGAAAAATACATATGGGGCATGTTAGAAATTATACTATAGGAGATGTTTTGGCACGTTATAAATCTATGAAAGGTTATAATGTTCTTCATCCAATGGGTTGGGATGCGTTTGGTATGCCAGCTGAAAATGCTGCTAGAGAAAACAAGTTAGATCCTAAAGAATGGACAAATAAAAATATTGATACAATGAAAACTCAACTCAAAAAATTAGGTTTGTCAATTGACTGGGACAGAGAAATTTCTACATGTTCAGAAGATTATTATAAACATCAACAAATATTTTTTTTAGAGCTCTATGAAAAGGGACTTGTATATAGAAAAGAAAATTATGTAAATTGGGATCCTGTAGACGAGACAGTTCTTGCAAATGAACAGGTAATTGATGGAAGAGGTTGGAGATCTGGAGCAATTGTAGAAAGAAAAAAATTAAGCCAATGGTTCTTTAATATTTCTAAGTTTTCACAAGATTTACTTGATGGTCTTGAAACATTAAATGATTGGCCAAGTAAAGTTAAAACTATGCAAAAAAATTGGATAGGAAAATCATTTGGTAGTGAAATTGACTTTAAAATTGAGGGAAATTTAGCTGTTGAAAAGATTAAATGTTTCACAACAAGACCTGATACTCTTTTTGGATTGTCATTTATAGCTTTGTCTGTTGATCATGAAATTTCAAAATTTTATGAGGGTAAAGATGACTTCAAATCATTTAAAAATGAATGTTCTAAAACTGGTACGACTGAAGAAGCAATTGCTGTTGGAGAAAAAATAGGTTTCAAGACAGATTTAACTGCAATAAATCCTCTAAATCCAAAACAAAAAGTTCCAGTTTATTTTGCAAACTTCGTATTGATGGATTATGGGTTTGGCGCGGTTTTTGGCTGTCCGGCTCACGATCAGAGAGATTTTGATTTTGCAAAAAAATATAACTTAGAAATTAAAACTGTTGTAAGACCAAAGAACGAAAAAGAAAATTTTGAAGTTGATAAAGAAGCATATCCAGGATCAGGAGTAATTATAAATTCTGATTTTTTAAATGGTCTAGAAGCTCCAGAAAATTCTGTAATAGAAACAATTAAAATTTTAGAGAAAAAAAAACTCGGTAAAAAACAAATAAATTATAGGTTAAAAGACTGGGGAGTATCAAGACAAAGATACTGGGGCTGTCCAATACCAATAGCTTATGACGAAAAAGGAAATAGTATTCCGATTCCTAAATCAATGTTACCAGTGAGATTACCCGAAAATATTGATCTTAATGTAAAAGGAAACCCTTTAGATGCTCAAAAAAATTGGAAAAATATAATAATTGATGGAAAAAAACTTGTTAGAGAAACCGACACCTTGGATACATTTGTTTGTTCATCCTGGTATTATTTAAGATTTTGTTCTCCAAATGAAGGCAAATATGGTTTTACTAAAGATGAGATTAATTATTGGATGCCAGTAGATCAGTATATAGGTGGAGTAGAACATGCAATTTTACATCTTTTATATTCGAGATTTTTTATGAGAGCTATTAGTTTTAAAAATAGTGAATTTAATATCTATGAGCCATTTCAAAGTTTATTTACACAGGGTATGGTTTGTCACGAAACTTATAAAGATGAAAATAATAATTGGTTAAGCCCTGAAGAAGTAGAAAGTAAAGATGGGAAAAATTTTTACTTAAAATCTGGAAATAAAAATAAAGTTATTGTGGGACCATCAGAATCAATGTCAAAGTCAAAAAAAAATACCATTGATCCAGAACAAATTATTTTAAATTATGGAGCTGACGCAGTTAGACTATTTATTTTATCTGATAGCCCACCAGAAAAAGATGTACAATGGTCAGAGCAAGGTATGTTAGCATCATATAAATTTATTCAAAAACTTTGGACATTGCATAACAAAATCAAATTAAAATTAGATGAAAATAATGAATTAACCAAAAGTGAAATTCCTAATAAAATAAATGAATTTATTCATAAAATTAATAATAACCTAGATAGATTCAACTATAACGTTATTATTGCAAATATTTATGAAGTTTATAATTTTTTATCTAAGGAGCTAGATAAACCAATTGAAAAGAAAATTTTATTAGCGAACTACATTAATTTTCTTAGTGTTATATCACCAATTATTCCACACTTTGCCTCAGAATGTCTTGAAGAGTTAAAATTTGATAATTTACAAAAATGGCCTGAAGTTGATAAATCACTATTACAAAAGCAAATGATAGAATATGTTATACAGGTAGATGGTAAAAAAAGAGGTTTAATAAGAGAAAATACTGATATTAATGAGAAAGAATTTTTGAGTAAAATAAAAGATAACGAAATAATGAAAAAAGCTTTACAAAATAAAAAGATTAAAAAAACTTTTTTTGTTAAAAATAGATTAATTAATATTTTAACAGAATGATAAAAAATTATAAATTTACAACATTAATATTATTTGTTTTTTTAGCTGGTTGTGGCTTTAGTTCAGTTCTAAATAATAACTCAACTAATTTTTCAATAGAAGATATAACTCAAAATGGAGATAAAAATATAAATGACAATATACTAGTAAATTTAGTAAATTATAGAAATAATCCAGAAAAGGATAAAAAATATTATTTAAAAATTAGTAGTTCTGAATCGCGAAATGTAACTTCTAAAGATACTAAAGGAAACCCCAAGACATATAGAATAGAAATAACAACAAATATAGAAGTAAGCGATATTAATAATCAAATTTATAAAAAAACTTTCTTGGAAAAAAAAAATTACAATACTATGTCTAGTAAATTTGATTTGGGTATATATGAAAATAATATAAGAAAAAATTTAGCAGGTACAATAGCAAGAAATATATCTATTTTTTTAAGTTCTCTTAACTAAAATGATTATCAAGAACAATGAGTTACAAAAGTTTAAAGCAACCAAATCTAATTTATATCTATTATATGGTGAAAATAGAGGTTTCAAAAACCAATTTATATATGAAAATTTAACTTCAAATTTTAAAAATAATGTATTTAAATATGATGAAAGCGAAATTTTTAGTGATTATAATAATTTTATTTCAAGTATTTTAAACAAATCTTTTTTTGAAGATAAAAAACTCTATATAATTTCTAATACTTCAGACAAAATACTTAAATTAGTCGAAGATTTTATATCGTCAAATGTTGATGATGTTACAATGGTATTTATAGCGTCAATATTAGATAAAAGATCTAAATTAAGATATTTTTTTGAAAAAGAAAAAAATACTATTTGTATCCCATTTTACTCTGATCAAAATAAAACTTTATCATTTTTAGCTACTAATTATTTTAAAGAAAAAAAAATTTCTATATCTCAAGAGGTTATTAATTTTTTAGTAGAAAGATGTCAGGGAGATAGATCTAATTTAAATAATGAAATGAATAAAATATATAATTATGCATATAAAAATGGAAAGATTTCTTACGAAGAAGTTTTTAAAATTACTAATCTTGCAGAAAATTACAGTATAAACGAATTAATTGATAATTGTTTAGCAAAAAATCAAAAAAGAATAAGTGCTATTATAAATCAAAATAACTTTTCAGATGATGACTGTATTTTAATTTTAAGAACAATGCTTAATAAGTCGAAAAGAATTTTTAAAATAAAGAAAGAGTTAAATATTGATAACAATGTTGATAAGGCAATTTCAACATATAAACCACCTATATTCTGGAAGGATAAAGAAATTGTGAAAACTCAATTAATGAATTGGAGCGCATATGATATTGAAAATTTAATCTATAAAATTAACGACATTGAATATTTAGTGAAAAATAATACAATGAATACTTTAAATATAGTCTCTGATTTTATATTTGGTATATCTAATAAAACTAATAATTAGACTTAATAACCTCTATTATCTTATTTAGTTGTTGTAAATCTTTATATTCAAAGCTGATTGAGCCTCTATTATTTTTTTTATTAATAATGAATACATTAATTCCCAATTTTTCTTTCAAAGAGTTTTCTAAATATTTAATATTTGAATCTTTAGAAATTGATTTAAATCTTTTAGGATTTTTAATCACTCTAATCAAATTTTCTGTTTGTCTTACTGAGAGTTTTTTATCAATAATTTTCTTAGCAAGAAAATAGGAGTTATCTAAACCGACAAGAACTTTTGCATGCCCTTGAGAAAGTTTTTCTTCTTCTATTAAATTAATTACCTCTTTGGGAAGAGATAATATCCTTAAACAATTAGTAATGTGTGTTCTATTTTTTCCAATAAATTTTGCAACTTTTTCTTGATCATAATTAAATTCATCTATTAATCTTTGGTATCCTTGAGCTTCTTCTACTGGATTTAAATCGTGTCTTTGAACATTTTCTACGATTGCAAATTCAAGGGATTTCAAATCATCAACATCAACCTCTACTACTGGAACCTCATGTAAACCTGCGTTTTGAGCAGCAATCCATCTTCTTTCCCCTGCAACTATTTCAAATTTATTTTCATTGCTTTTAGATTTTCTAACTATAATTGGTTGGATTATTCCACGTTCTTTAATTGAATTTGTGAGATCTTCTAAATTTTCTTTATTAAAATTTTTTCTAGGTTGATATTTATTTCTTGTTATTGAGCTTACTGATATTTTATTTATTTTGGAATTTGAAGATGTATCTCCTATTAATGATGATAAACCTCTTCCCAAACCTCTTTTTTGCTTAAAAGGATTTATCATGCAGCGGTCTCCATATATTTATCTTGATCTAAAAACTCTTCAGTAAAATTGAAATATGATTTACTGCCAGGGCAGTTTTTATCGTATAGCAATACCGGTACTCCGTGCGAAGGTGCTTCTGACAATCTTACATTTCTAGGAACAACTGTTCTATAAACTTTTTCCTTAAAATATTCTCTTGCATCTTTTTCAACTTCGCTGGAAAGTTTATTTCTTTTATCGTACATCGTAAGAAGTATTCCTTTAATTGCTAATTCTGGATTTAAATTATTTTTTATACGGTCTATGGTTTTCATCAGCTGAGTTAAGCCCTCTAAAGCAAAAAATTCTGTTTGAAGTGGAACTACAAGGGAGTTAGATGAAACAAGCGCCATTATTGTTAACAAACTCAATGACGGTGGGCAGTCTATCAGCACATAATCATAAGATGCTTTAAAATCATTTAAATATGCAGCTAATTCATCCTTCAACATGAAGGCTCTTCTACTATCTCCTGCTGTTTCTACCTCTAAACCTGACAAATCTACGTTAGAAGTGATTAAATCTAGATTCTCAAATTTTGTTTTTTTCACTACCTCAGATATTTTTTTGTTACCATTGAGAACTGAGTATATAGTTTGTTCCGAACTCTCAGTGTTTGATAAACCGAGTCCAGTCGTTGCATTTCCTTGAGGGTCAAGATCGATTACTAAAATTTTTTTACCTTTCATTGATAATCCTGCTGCTAAGTTTATTACTGTTGTTGTCTTCCCCACACCTCCTTTTTGATTTATCACTGATATAATTTTTTTATCCATTTTTTTTTTCTATGTTTGAAATTTTAACTATTAGAGAGTCTTGATTTGTTAAACTTTTTTTTTGTTCATAATCAAATGTCCATTTTTTTAAAGTATCATTAAGAATTTTTTTTCCACTCTTTCCTAAATATAAGACTATATACTTATAGTTTTTAAAGTTAGTTGACGCTATTTCTAGAATTTTTGGCAATGGTTTAAATGCTCTAGAAATTATGACATCTGTTTCTAAATCTTTTTCTTTAAAAATATTTTTCTGATTAATTTCTGTATTTAATTTAAATTTTTCTGACATTTCTCTTAAAAAATTACTTTTATGAAAACTCTTTTCATAAAATATTACTTTGAATAGTGGATTTTTATGTTTCATCAAAATTGATAAAACTATTCCTGGAAAACCTGCACCTGAACCTAGATCTGTACAAATTTTTATATCTTTTTTATCAATAAAATCAATAGTTTGCGCGCTATCCTGAATATGCCTTGTATTTATTGACTTTTCCGTGCTTGAGCTAATTAAATTTATCTCTTTATTTTTAGATATTATACAAGAACTGTACTCCATAAGATCTTTTGAGGTTTCACGTGAAACATCTAAAGAAAAAAATTTTTTGTTTTTTATAATTTCCGAATCAATCAAGCTATATGCTTAATAGACCTTCTTTTAACATGAGACAACAAAATATATGCTGCTGCAGGAGTAATTCCATCTATTCGTAGGGCCTGGCCGAGTGTTTTAGGCCTGATTTTCTTAAATTTTGACTTTACCTCGTTAGAAAGACCAGAAAAACTATCATAATCTAAGTCCTCGGGTATTATTAAATTTTCATCTCTTTTAAAAGCCAAAATATCAGCCTTTTGTTTCTTTAAATAACCCTTATAATGTGAGTTTATTTGTATTTGTTCATCTATTTCATTTGAAATAAATTTAATTTCTGGCCAAATTTCTCTAATATTACTCATATTTACTGATTTCTGACCTAATATTTGAGTTGCAGAACGACTAATCCCATCTTTAGCTATATTTATTCCATATTTAGATGCTTTTGATGGGGTAATCATCAATTTATCCATTTTAGACTGAATTTGCTTTAATTTTAAAAATTTTTCTTTGTATATTTTTTTTCTATTTTCCATAACCAAGCCTAATTCTATACCCTTTTGGGTTAATCTTAAATCTGCATTATCCGATCTAAGAGAAAGTCTGTATTCAGCTCTTGATGTAAACATTCTATAAGGTTCCGCAACACCCTTGGTCACTAGGTCATCAATCATTACACCAATATATGCTTCGGACCTATCCAATATGAAAGGTTCTGCTCCCTTAATTGATAGAGCGGCATTAACTCCAGCTATTAACCCTTGGGCAGCTGCTTCTTCGTATCCAGTAGTTCCATTTATTTGACCGGCAAGATAAAGATTTTTGATCTTTTTAGTCTCGAGTGTTAAAAAAAGCTCTCTAGGATCAACAAAATCGTACTCTATAGCGTATCCAGGTCTTAATATTTTAACATTTTCTAAACCATTGATTTTACTACATATTTCTTTCTGTACATCAGATGGTAATGAGGTTGATATACCATTTGGATAGATTGTGAAGTCATTAAGCCCCTCTGGTTCTAAAAATATTTGATGTCTTTGCTTATCTGCAAATTTTTTTATTTTATCTTCTATTGATGGACAATATCTTGGGCCAACTCCCCTAATACTTCCTGAGTACATAGCGCTTCGTTTAATATTTTTGGAAATAATTTTATGAACAGCTTCGTTGGTATAAGTCATTCGACATGAAATTTGTTTATTATAATTTTTTTTTGTTAAGAAAGAAAAAAAATAAGGATCATCATCTGCATGTTGTTCTTCTAAGTTTTCAAAATTAATTGTACGAGCATCTAGCCTTGGAGGTGTACCAGTTTTTAATCTACCTATTTTAAAATTATATTTTTTTAATTGTTCACTTAATCCTGTTGAAGGCTTTTCGTTAAACCTACCCGCTGGCGTCTTCTTTTCGCCTATATGGATCAATCCATTTAAAAATGTGCCAGTTGTTAAAATAATCATTGTTGACCTTACTTCTTTACCAGATTGTGTAATAAAGCCAGTTATAACGTTTTTATTAAAATTAAACTTGATTACAGGGTCTGAAAAAATGCTTAAATTACAGTAGTTTACAAGTTTTTCTTGCATATATACTTTGTATAATGATCTGTCACTCTGTGTTCTTGGCCCTCTAACGGCTGGACCTCTGCTTCTGTTTAATAGTCTAAATTGAATACCGGACTTATCGGCTACTTCGCCCATAACACCATCCAGCGCATCTATTTCTCTTACTAAATGACCTTTACCTAAGCCTCCTATTGCAGGATTACAAGACATTTCACCAATAGTATCAAATCTATGAGTAAATAAAGCAGTGTTCACTCCTAGTCTAGCCGAAGCTGCTGCAGCTTCACATCCTGCATGGCCACCACCAATTACTACAACATCAAAAGTCAAATCATTTTTCATAAGTATAATTTATTATTGATATAAAATTTTACAAGAAAACTGTTAAAAGCTACTAAAAGCAAGCATTATCAGGTATTATTTGCCGATACAAAATTCACTAAAAATAGATCCTAATATTTCTTCAACATCTACCTTTCCAACTATCATTCCTAAATTTCTAGTTGCTAACCTAAGGTCCTCAGCCGCTTTATCAAAATCTTCTAATTCTGTTTTACTTTTGAAATTCTCTATATGATCCACACATTGTTCTAAATTTTGTCTATGCCTTTCTCTTGTAATCAAAATATCATCAGCGTTAACAAATTTATTTTTTAATTTATCCTTAATTTTAGAAATTAAATTCTCTATATTTTTTTCATTTTTAATTGATATGAAAACTGGATTATATTTCTTAAATTCATCCACTATATTATCTATTCCTAAATCTGATTTATTTATAACAAGTATAGATTTATCTGAAATTAAGTCTTTCAAAAAGGCAGCAAAATAAACACTTTTTGGCTCTATAACAACGATATTAAGATCTGCATCCTCAGCTTTTTTTATTGCTAATTTTATACCTTTATTTTCTATTTCATTTTTAGATTCTCTAATTCCTGCAGTATCAGAAAGTATCACAGGTAGTCCATCTAAATTTAAATGTGTTTCGATTACATCTCTAGTAGTGCCTGCTTTTTCAGAAACTATTGCCGCCTCTCTTTTTGAAAGATAATTTAATAAACTTGATTTACCTGCATTCGTTGGACCTACAATTGCTATTTTAAAACCCTCTCTAATTCTTTCACCAACTTTTTGGTCATCCAAAGTTTTTTTAATTTCTGATTGTACTTTTTCTGATTCTTTTTTTATATTTTTTAGAATTTGATCATTTATTTCTTCTTCTGGAAAATCTATTTTTGCTTCAATATGAGACAAAACTTTCAACAAGCTATTCCTCCAAGAATTAAATTTTTCAGAATTAATTCCTGACATCATATTTATTGCTTGCATTCTTTGAATTTCAGTCTCTGATGATATTAAATCACCTATACTTTCTGCTTGAAGTATATTTATTTTATTATTTTGAAAAGCAATTTTCGTAAACTCTCCTGGTTCAGCTAATCTACAGTCTTCAATTTGAGATATTGAAGCCTGAACAGCCTTAATAACTGCTAGGCTTCCATGTACATGAATTTCAGCCATATCCTCACCTGTGTAACTGTGTGGGGCAGGAAACCATAAAATTAAGCCCTGATCTATTAATTCATTAGTATTGATTTTGTTGATTTTTTTTAATGTAGCTACTCTTGGGCTTGGAAACTTCCCTTTAGTAAGCTTAGTAATTACCTCACGAGCTTTTTTTCCTGAAATACGAATGGCTGCCATCCCAGATATACCAGGACCGGTTGATAAAGCATAAATTGTCATTAAATAAGTATAACCTGTTTTTTTAATAAATATACTTTAAGATTATAATTAATTTAACGATTTGAAATGGCAATAAATAAAAATTTATCATCAGCAAAATATTTTTATGATAACAACGATTTAGAAGCTGCTAAAAAAATTTGTGAAACTGTTCTTAGTAATAATAATCAAAGTTTAGAAGCTTTAAATCTAATTACTTTAATAAATATAAAAAAAGAAAACTTCGAAGAAGCTCTTAAATACTCAAATCTTATAATTCAAATTGACGATAAAAATTATGAACATTTTTTTAAAAAGGCTATGATTTTACAGAGATTAAAAAAATCTGACGCAGCACTTAAAAATTTAGAATTAGCAATTAATTTAAACAAAAATCAGGCTGAACTATTTAATTTAAAAGCTATAATTCATGAAAATTTAGGAGAAGATCAAAAAGCCCTGGAAAATTGGGACAAAGCAATAGAAATAAAAAAAGACTATGCAGAAGTATATTTCAATGTTGCAAACTATTATAACTTTAATGATAATTATGAAAAGAGTTTAGATAACTACAACAAAGCACTACAGATTAATAATAATTATTTTTTAGCTTTGGTAAACAGAACTGATCTATATTTAAAATATCAAAAGTACGAACTTGCATTAGTTGACTATGAAATAATAACTAATCAGGAACCCAATATGACCAGAATGCATTATAATAAAGCAGTTGTACTAAATCATTTAGGTCAAAAAAAAGCTGCCATTGTATCTTTAAACAAAGCTATAGAATTAAAGGCAAAATTTCCAAAAGCCTATTTTTTAAGGGGCCAAATAGCTTGGCAATTTAAATTATATGAGCAAGCTTTATCAGATCTTGAAAAAGCATATTCACTAAAAAAAAATAGTGACTTTCTAAACTCATTAATTATTTTAAAATCAGTTCTTTGCGATTGGAAAAATATCGAAAATTACCAGAAAGAATTGATTGATTTCACTAAGACTGGGGAGAAAACAGAATTTCCAATTTTTATTCAACACTTTGAAGATTCTCCAGAATTAGAATTAAAGGCAGCTGTAACTTTTAATAAATATATTAAAATATTTCCTAGACCGATCTTAAAAAAGAAAAAGAAAAAAATTCGGCTAGGTTATTATTCTGCAGATTTTAGAAATCATGCAACAGCACATTTGATTTCAAGAGTATTCGAATTGCATAACAAAGAAAATTTTGAAATTTATGCTTTTAGTTTTTATCCATTAAATGAGAGAGATATATATCAAAAAAGGATAAGTAACTCATGTGATAAATTTATAGATGTATTTAAAAAAAATGATCAAGAAATTTCAAAATTGTCAAGAGAATTAGAAATTGACATAGCAATTGATCTTATGGGTTTTGTAAATAACAACAGGTATAAAATTTTTGCAAAAGGATGTGCCCCAACACATATAAATTATTTAGGTTATCCAGGAACTTGTGGACCAAATGTCATGGATTATATTATAGCAGATAATACTATAATAAATGAAAAAAATAAAAAATTTTTTTCGGAAAAAATAATAAATTTACCAAACTGTTATCAACCAAACGATGATAAAAAAATAATATCAAATAAAAAAATCACTAAAAAAGAATACAATTTACCTGAAGATAAATTTATTTTTTGTAACTTTAATAGATCATATAAAATTAATTTAAAAATGCTTAATGTTTGGAGTGATATTTTAAAGCAAAAAGAAAATAGCATAATTTGGTTATTTGCTGATAACGAAATAACTAAAAAAAATTTAAAAAATGAATTTTCAAAATTAGGTATAAATAGTAATAGGGTTATATTTGCCGATCCAGAAAATCATTCTAATCATTTAGGAAGACATCGTTTGGCAGATTTATTCATAGATACCTACCCTTATACAGGACATACAACGACAAGCGATGCACTATGGACCGGCCTACCTGTAGTGACAAAAATAGGTAATTCATTCAGTAGTAGAGTTTCATCTAGTATTTTAAGTGCAATAAATTTAAATGAATTAATTACAAATAGTGATGAAGAATACAAAAATTTAATATTAAATTTAAGTAATGATAAAAATAAAATAAAAAAAATAAAAGAAAAAATAATTGAAAATATTAAAACTCAACCTTTATTTAACTCTAAACTTTATACAGAAAATCTTGAAGAGGCTTATTACAAAGTTTATAAAGATAAAATTAATAATAATTAATTATATTTATTTAAAAGTTTAAAATATTTATTTAAATATTTAGAATAAATTTTAGATGAGTTTAAAGAACTCTTATATATAGGCTTTCTAGCTTGAACCAAGCTTACTGTTGTGATTGGAGTTTTATTTTTATCGTGATTAAAACAATTTTCCTCCAATTCAAGTTCACAGTAGTTTAATAGTTTTTTTATTTCAGCATCTTTGTCAACAACTAACTTATCGTAATTTATTTCATAGAAAAAATCTTTATATTTTAATTTCCAAAATTTCATAAGATCTGAATATAAATTGTAAAATTTTACTATGTTATCACCAGTAAAACTCCATCCCATATGTTGGTTGGAAGCAAAGTTATTTTTATATAAAGATAAAAAATTATCATTAGAATTTCTAAAACAATGAACTACTTTGGCATTTGGAAAAAAAAATTTAATAAAACCAACCCACATAAAATTTTGAGGAGCTTTATCTGTTACAATGTTTTTTCCAAATTTATGTATTTCTAAATATCTATGATACATATCATTCAATAAATTTTCGTTAGAATTAATTTCACTATTGATTATATTTTCATCTAATTTATTCTCTTTAATAAATAAATTATCTATTGATTTTTTAAGATAAGTTAATTCACCAGCTCCATTGACTTTGCTATGTGAAGATAAAATTTGTTCAACCAAAGTAGTTCCAGACCTGGGTAAGCCACAAATAAATATAATCCTTTTATTATTAAATTTTTTTTTCAAATTTGGTTTAATTTTCGAAAATAAATTCTTTATATTTTTAAAAACTAGTTCTTCTTTATCTATTTTATAATTAACTTTTTTTGACTGTAAATTGTTACCTTTTTCAATATACTTAAAAGACTCATCTATATTTTGCTTATCTTCATAAGCTTTACCTATAGCAAAACAAATTCTGTTTTTATTAATATCTTCAATACTTAAATTTTTTTCAGCCTCAATCATTGCTTCTAAATTGATTTCACCTTTGCTGTAATCAGTTTGCTTACTTAAGATTAGATGCGCAGAAATATTTTTTGGATTTTTATTTAAAATATCAATACAAATTTTTTTTGTTTTTTCAAAATTTCCTTGGCTTTGATAGCAATTTGCCAAATCTTCCAAATAAGCTAGGTTGTTTTTATCTTTGTTAATAACTTCCTCTAATAATTCTACTGCTTTATCAAAATCATTTAATTTTCTTTTTAACCTTGCAAAATTAGCTAACACTACAGAAATCCTGCCATGTTGATTTATAATATTTTTAAATAATTTTTCTGCATCAGATAATTTATTCAGAGCCAAATAAGTATTAGCAAGATTATTTTTAGGCGAGACTTCCTTGGAATCAAGTTGAATAGCTTTTAAAAAAAAAATTTCAGACTCTTCAAAATTTTTTATGTTTTGATAAGCGAGTCCAACAAGGTTATAAAAAATAAATGAATTTGGATATTTATTAATTAGCTCATTTCCGTCTTTAATAACTTCAAAAAATTTTTTTGAATTGAGCTTATAAATTAAATCATCAATTTTATTATTTAAATTCATATTAATATTTATTATTAATATGTATTTAAGTATTTATTGATTGTTTTACTAGTCCTTAAGCAGGTTTATTCATAGATGTGAAAAATTCTGCATTATTTTTAGTGTTCTTAAGCTTAGAGTTTATAAAATCTATTGCATCCATACTGCCCATTGGTGCAATTATTCTTCTAAGTACATTCATTTTTCCTAGATCATTTTTATCAAAAATAAGTTCTTCTCTTCTGGTTCCAGATTTAGTTATGTCTATTGCTGGATAAATTCTTTTTTCTGATATTTTTCTATCAAGAATTAATTCACTGTTTCCAGTTCCTTTAAACTCTTCAAATATAACTTCATCCATTCTGCTTCCTGTATCAATTAAAGCGGTGGAAATTATAGTTAAAGAACCTCCTTCTTCTATATTTCTGGCTGCACCAAAAAATCTTTTTGGTCTTTGTAAAGCGTTTGCATCTACACCACCAGTAAGAACTTTACCTGAACTTGGCACTACGGCATTATAAGCTCTACCTAATCTAGTAATGGAATCCAATAGAATGACCACATCTTTTTTATGCTCAGTTAATCTTTTCGCTTTTTCAATAACCATTTCTGCTACTGCGACGTGTCTTTGAGCTGGCTCATCAAAAGTTGAACTAATTACTTCTCCCTTAACTGTTCTCTGCATGTCTGTAACTTCTTCTGGTCTTTCGTCAATAAGTAATACCATCAAATAACATTCGGGATGATTTGCGGTAATTGAATTTGCAATACTTTGAAGTATCATTGTTTTTCCAGCTTTAGGTGGTGATATTATAAGCGACCTTTGTCCTTTTCCAATTGGACTAACTAAATCAATCAATCTAGGTGTAAGATCTGTTTTTTTCTCAACTTTGTTACTCTCAACCTCCATCTTAAGTTGACTATCTGGATATAAGGGGGTCAAGTTATCAAATGCAATTTTGTGTTTAGATTTTTCAGGATCCTCAAAATTTATTTTACTTACTTGCAACAAAGCAAAATATCTTTCACCTTCTTTGGGAGCTCTTACAGGTCCTTCAACTGTATCTCCAGTTCTTAACCCGAATCTTCTTATTTGGCTTGGGCTTATATAAATATCATCTGGACCAGGTAGATAGTTTGACTCCATTGCTCGCAAGAAACCAAATCCATCTTGAAGTAATTGTAAAACTCCACCACCAGTAATTTCTTCACCTTTCTCAGCTAACTTTTTTAGTATAGCAAATAATATTTCTTGCTTTCTTAAGGTACTTGCATTCTCAATGCCCAGTTTTTCCGCTTCTGAAATCAAATGCTCCGAGCTTTGTTTTTTTAGTTCTTGTATATTCATGTTTTGGGATTTTAATATTAGATGGATTAAATATATATATAGATTTTAAAATTTCAACCCTAGATTGGCTTAAAAATTACAATAAATACAACTAAAATTAAGATTATAGTCGGTATTTCATTTATTATTCTAAAATATTTAGCCGATCTTGTGTTTGTACCATTTTTTAGAGAATAAAGACATTTTCCAAGGTGCTCATGATAAATCGACAATAGAATTACCAGTAATATTTTTAGCTGCATCCACAATTGTGAAAAAACTTCTATTCCATTAAAAAAAATTAATAAAATACCAAATATCCATGTAAATATCATGGCTGGTCTCATTATGTAGAAATATAATCTTTTTTCCATTATTTGAAAAATTTCTACTGTCTCTTTTTTATTATTATTTTCTACATGATAAACAAAAATTCTTGGAAGATATAATAATCCAGCCATCCAAGAAATTACTGCAATTAAATGCAAAGATTTAAATGTTAAATATAAACTCATTTTTTTACTATATATCTAGTAACTAAAGTTTTTAATAAATTGATATGATCGCTGTTATCATTAAGGCAGGGGATAATTTCAAAATTTTTACCTCCTGAATTTAAAAAAGTATTTTTTCCTTGAATTGCTATTTCTTCCAAAGTTTCAACACAATCTGATGAAAATCCAGGGCAAATAACTAGAATATTATTTTTTCCCTCACTAGGTAAGTTTTCAAAGGCTTTGTCTGTGTATGGTTTTAGCCATTCTTGAGGACCAAATCGAGATTGAAAAGTTGTTTGAATTGGTACTTTATTAAATTTTTCACTTATTAAGCGTGATGTTTTTTGGCAATAACACTGATATGGATCACCTTTTTGAAAATATTTTTTAGGAATTCCATGATAAGAAGCAACGATTAGATCTGGAGACCAATTTATTTCATTTATTTTTTTATCAATGCTTTTAACAAGCGCATCTATATATAAAGGTTCAGACTCATAATGTGGTATAATCTGAAGGCTAGGTTGCCACCTCATTTTCATTAAACATCTATAAACTTCATCACAGACAGTAGCCGTTGTTGGGGCAGCATATTGCGGATAAAGTGGTAAAATTATTATGTTTTCACATCCCTTGTTTTGAAGATTTGTTAAAACTTTTTTTATACTAGGATTCCCATATCTCATTGCGTAATCAATTTCTATTTCCTTGTTGGAAATTTCTTTTTTTAATTTTTGAGCTTGCATTTGAGTATAGTATCTTAGAGGAGACATATTTTTATCCTTCATCCATATTTCTTTATAAGCTTTTGCAGTTTTAGAAGGTCTAAAAGTAAGTATAAAAAGATTTAATATAATTTTCCATACAATTGGGTTGACTTCTATCACCCTATTATCAGATAAAAATTCTTTTAAGTATTTTCTTATATCCCACCAACTAGTAGAGTCTGGGGTTCCAAGATTGACTAAAATTATACCTGTTTTGCCGAATTTTACTTCTGGATGATCTTTCATTTAAAATCTCTAATTAACTTTACTAAATATTCTACTGTACCAGGGTCCGTTTCTGGTAAAACACCGTGACCTAAATTAAATATGTATTGGTGGTCTTTAAATAAATTTAAATAATTTAATACTTCTTTTTTTAATTTTTCCCTATCATTAAGTAAAAATTTGGGATCCATTCCACCTTGAATGACTATTCCTATTTGATCTCTAATTTTTTTTGGATCAACGTTATAATCAATATTAATTACATCTGGATTAGTTATTTCAACATATTTCTTATAATCTTGAATATTTCTAGGAAAACATATAACTGGCGTATTAAGCGACTTAACAAATTGAACTAATTTAATAGTCGGTTCATAAATATAATTATCTAAAGATTTATTATCAACGAGACCAGCCCAACTATCAAAAATTTGTATAATTGTAGCTCCCGCGTTTATTTGATTCTTAATATGAATTTTTAAATACTTATCAATTATATTAAACAAACTTTTTATTTTATTTTTATCTTTTAAAATTTCACTACTTAATTCTTTTTTTGGAGATTGTTTGTTAAGCATGTAAACTAATAAAGTCCACGGAGCTCCAATAAAACCTATTACCTCTTTATTTTTTGTAAGTTTATTTTCCTTTACACTTCTGATTGCATCGTAAACTGGCGTTAATTTGTCTGTGAAAACTCTTTCATTAATTTCTTCAATACTAGCTAAATCTAATTCACCTAGGATAGGTCCAAAATTTTTCTTAAATTCAACTTTTTGACCTAAACCATAAGGTAACATTAAAATATCAGAAAAAATTATAGCTGCATCAAAACCAAACCTTTTAATTGGTTGTAAAGTAATTTCGGAAGATAAATTTTTATTGAGACATAATTTAATAAAATCTGGATTTTTTATTCTTATATCTCTAAATTCTGGCAAATACCTTCCTGCCTGCCTCATTAACCAAATAGGTTTTATAGTTTTATCTTTATTTTTTATACACTTAGCAATTAGACTCATAATTAATTAATATATATATCCTTTATTAGTTGTTTATTATCTTGTGAATTATGTAAATTATTAATTATCAACAAATTATCAACTTTTTATAAACAATATAAATATTATATAAACATTTAAAATACGCATTTTTTTGCATAATATTTTACAATATGTTTAATTCACTAAATTTTATCAACATGTTTAAAATTGTTAATTAAATGGCTTATTTTTGTAAAAAATACAAAGAATATTAAATCAATTATATTTAGTTAATTTATTAATAAGTTATAAATATTTTATACATGAAAGATACATATCAAATTTACTTAATTTCTGACTCAACCGGAGAAACTCTCGATAGGATTTTTATGGCACTTAAAGCTCAATTTAAGAATTTTAAATATAATACCAACCAATTTTCTTTTACTAGAACAGAAAATCAAGTTTCTCAAATATTAGAAAAAGCTAAAAATGAACATTCTATTGTTCTTTACACAATTGTTGATAGCAAATTAGCAAAATTTTTAACTGAAGAAAGTGAATCAAAAAAGATTCCATGTTTTGGAGTTTTAGGAGACCTTATATTAAATTTTTCTAAAATTTTACATCAAAAAGCTTCTCATGTTCCTAGTGGGCAACATGTTTTAGACGAAGAATATTATGATAGGGTGGAAGCCATTCAGTTTTCCATGAAACACGACGATGGTAATTCATCCGAAGACATATCCAAATCTGATATAATTTTATTAGGAGTAAGCAGAACCAGTAAAACTCCAACATCAATTTATCTTGCAAACCGTGGTTTTAAAACTTCCAATATTCCCATAGTTAACGAAAATTCAATACCAGATTTTTTAAGAAAAGAACCTTCCAGCATATGTGCAGTTGGCTTAACCACAGATCCAAAAAGATTGTTTGACCTAAGAAGAAACAGAATGAACAGTTTAAACGAAAAAAATGAGACTGAATATACAAATTTAGAAGATATCATAAAAGAACTGGATTATGCAAAAAAAACATTTAAAAAATTTAATTGGCCAATAATTGATGTTACTAGGAAATCAGTTGAGGAAACCGCAGCTTCAATAATAAAAATTTATGAGATAAAAAATAAAAAAAATGTTTAATTTAATTTTGGCTTCTAAAAGCAATGTAAGAAAAGAAATATTAAAAAAAAATAATATTAAATGTGTTGTTGAACCATCAAATGTTGATGAAGATCTTGTAAAGCAAAGTCTTTTAAATGAAGGAGCTAGTCCAGAGATAATTTCCAAAAATTTAGCAGAATTGAAAGCAAATAAAGTGAGTCAAAAAAAAGTGATGAAATTGTGCTTGGAGCAGATAGTGTTATTGATTTAGAAGGAGAAATTATTTCAAAGCCTTTGGACCGAAAGGAAGCATTTGAAATTTTAAAAAAGCTTAATGGTAAAAAACACCATCTAATAAGCTCAGTCTGTATTTCAAAAAATGGTTCAATGATATGGAACTATACTGATAAAGCAGCATTAACTATGAAAAAAATGTCTAATGACGATCTTGATAAATATTTAAATAAAATAAGTGATGAAGCTTTATATGCTTATAATGTTTATCAAATTGAAGGTGAGGGTAGAAATTTATTTTCAAAAATTGAAGGAGATGAAGACACAATTATGGGATTACCAGTTAAAAAAATTAAGGAATACATAAATTCTTTATGAAGAAAAAATTTTTAGTTATAGGAAAACCCATTGAGCACTCTCTATCACCTGAGCTTCATAATTATTGGTTAAAGAAAAATAATATTGATGCGATTTATGAAAAAAAAAAACTTGAGATTAAAGATATAGAAAATATTATTTCTGAGGTTAAAGAGAATAAATTACATGGCATAAATGTTACGGTCCCATATAAGAAAGAAATTATTCCTTTTTTAGATGAATTAAGTCCAGAAGCTAAAGAAACACAATCGGTAAATACAATTTATTTACAAAATGGGTCTACAATTGGACATAATACAGATATTGCAGGATTTGAATTGGCGATCAAATATGCAAAATATGATATTTCTAACAAGAATATATTTATATTAGGTGCTGGTGGTGTAGCTCCTTCAATTATTTATTCGCTTAAAAAATTGAATGCATCAAAAATTACATTGAGCAATAGAACTAAAGAAAAAGCAGAAAGTTTAAAAGTTTTATTTAAAGATATTGAAATAGTTGATTGGGGGACAAATATAGATTTTGATATGGTTATCAATGCAACAAGTATTGGATTGAATAATGCAGAAGAAATAAAGATTGATTTTTCATCTTCAGGTCCAAATAAATTCTTTTATGATGTAATTTATAATCCTAGGGAAACAACTTTTTTAAAGAAAGCAAAATTACTTGGAAATAAAGTAGAAAATGGAAAAATGATGTTTATTTATCAAGCACATCAGTCCTTTACAATATGGCACAAAAAAATGCCAAAAATTGATGATGAAACAATCGAACTTTTAGATTGATGATAAAAATTGGAATTTTAGGAAAAATAGGATCTGGTAAAAGTTATATTTCTAAATTGTTTGGATGCCCTGTTTTTAATGCAGACGAAGAAGTAATCAGAATATATAAAAAAGATAAAAAGTGTTTTAATAAAATTAAAAAAAAACTTCCAAAGTACGTACATTCATTTCCTATTAAAAAGAATGAATTACAAAGTGCAATTTTAGATAATCAAAAAAATCTATTTAAAATTAATAAAATTGTTCATCCAATAGTAAGAAATAAAATGAAAAAGTTTTTAATTATAAATTCTAATAAGAAAATGGTCGTTTTAGATATTCCACTTTTGCTTGAAAATAAGTTAAATAAAAAAAATTATATTTTGATATATGTTAATGCCAAAAAAAAACAAATTCTCAAAAGACTAAAGTTAAGAAAAAACTACAATTCTAATATTTTAAAAAAACTTGAAAAAACTCAATTAAAATTAGAAAAAAAAAGAAAAAAATCAGACTTTATTATTAATAATAATTTTAAAAGGAATACGGTTAAAAAAAGTGTTAAATTGATTCTCAAAAAAATTTTAAAATAATGAAAGAAATTGTTTTAGATACAGAAACAACAGGATTATCAGTTTCTGATGGTCACAGGATAGTAGAAATTGGATGCATAGAATTAGAAAATCAGATTCCAACAAATAATAGATTTCACTGTTATTTAAATCCTGAAAGAAAAGTTTCGGAGAAAGCTCTAGAGGTTCATGGTTATACTGATGAATTTCTAGCAGATAAAAAAAAATTTAAAGATATTGCTGATGAGTTTCTTTTATTTATTAAAGATAAAAAAATTATTATTCATAATGCGGAGTTTGACCTATCACATATAAATAATGAATTAGGTATAATTGGAAGATCAAAATTATCAAAAGAGAATATTATTGATACTTTAGAAATAGCAAGAGATAAATTTCCTGGCTCAAGCATAAATCTAGATGCTCTCTGCAAGAGATATAGAATTGATAATTCAAGAAGAGAAAAGCACACCGCTTTAATGGATTGTGAACTACTAACAAAAGTGTATATAAATCTAATTGATCAAAAAGAACCTCTATTAAATTTTAATACCAAAAATAATGAGATTGAGAAAAGAAAAGATAAAAATAAAAAAAAAGTATATAGTAAAAAAATTTTGATACCTAGCCCAGGGGAACTAGAGGTGCATAAAGTATATTTAAAAAATTTTAATAAAAAAAACTTTTTTAATTGAATTTTTCTTTGTAAAGTTTATTAAAGTCAATTTTAGTTTCTATTTTTATTTCTTTATATCCAGAAATATTTAGAACTTCTAAAAATACTTTTTCAACTCGAGGGTAAATTTCATTTTGTAAATCACACAAAATTGTTTTTTCAATGACTTTTCTATCACTTGTTTCTTTTAACTTAATTATAGTTGCATAGTTTATAAAAAAATGAGATTTTTTATCACCATCACTTTTATCATCAAAAGTTAACTTAGTATTAACCTCAATTAATTTATTTTTAAGAGCTAGAGAGTTTATGTCTATATTTAGATTATATTTTTTTAAATTTTCTTTCACATAAATATATGTTTCAGCATTTTTTGTCTCACTTGATATATCTTTTACAAACTCCATTATAATTTCGTAATTTTTTTCCATGACTAATTTTTTTTATCCAAATCCTCGTATTCACCATCTATAAGATTTTTTTCATTTTTTGTATATTTTTTTTTAAAATTTTTAAAAAAAATTTTTCTTGTAATTGGAAAAATAATTAATAATCCAAAAAAATCTGTAGCAAATCCAGGAATGATTAATAGCAGCGCAGCAAATGCCAAAGCTGCTCCAGAAATAATTTCATAAATTGGCATCTCATTATTCATCAATTGCTTCATGCCTGCTTTTAAGGTGTTAAACCCCTCGTATCTCGCATAGATTACACCCAATACAGCTGTAATCAAAATCAATGAAATTGTGTTGATAGCACCTATTTGAGAACCAATTTTAATAAATAAATAAATTTCAATCAAAGGAACTGCTATTATCAACAAAAGTATTGTGTTCATTTGTCTCGAATTGTAATTTGCCAGTTGAAATTTAGCAACATAGTAAATATTATTTAGTTATGAGTTATAGTTTTGAATACATTGATATTATCCTTTTAGCAATGATTGCTGGGTTCATTTTTTTGAGACTAAGAGGAATATTAGGAAGAAAAACAGGATATGAAGAGGATATATCAACAAGTTTCCAAAAAGATTTACAAGTAAGAAAAAAAGAAGCAAAAATTCGAGCAGAGAATTTTGACGAAAAGGCTAAAACTGAATTTATCAAAGGAGCAAAGGTTGCTTATGAAAGTATTATTACTAACTTTGCATCGGGAAATTTGAATGATATTAAATATTTATTGAATAAAAAAATCTTTGAAGAATTCGAAGAAGCCATAAAAGAAAGAAAAAAAAATAATTTTTTATCAGAAACAACTTTTGTAGGAATTAATTCAGCAGATATTAAAGATCATTCTCAAAGTAATAATATTCTAGAAGTTACTGTTAATTTTGTGAGTGAAATTATTTCTTGCGTTAGAGACAAAGATAAAAAAGTAGTATCTGGAGATCCTGAAAAAATTAAAAAAGTCTCTGATACTTGGAAGTTTTCTAGAGACTTAAGATCAAATAGTCCTAATTGGCAGTTGATAGAAACTAAGGCCTAATTGAATAAAAATTTATCAAAAAAAGATAAAAAAGATTGGAAGAACTTCTTAAACAGCAAGGATAAAGTTGAAGACAAAGACTCTGTTGAAATCAAATTTAGAAAAAATCTTAAAGAAAAAACATTTGATTTTCATGGATACTCTTTAGATGAAGCAAATAAAAAAATAAAGTTTTTAATCCAAGATTGTTATGAAAATAATGTTTCTAAATTAAATATTATTACCGGAAAAGGTTCAAGATCAAATAATAAAAAAGATCCTTATAAGTCAATTGATTTAAGTATATTAAAGTACACTGTTCCAGATTTTATTAAAAGAAATAAGGAATTAATGAAGTATATAAAATATTTTTCAGAAGATAAACTTCAGAATGTAAATGAAGGTAAGTTTTATATATTATTAAAAAAAAAAAATACTACAAAATAAATTTTGATAAATCGGTATCTTTAGCTAATTCACCTATATTATTTTTAATATATTCAGAATCAACTGTAATTTTTTCACCCGATCTATCTGTTGCGGTAAAACTTATTTCATCTAAAACTTTCTCAATTATAGTGTGAAGTCTTCTTGCTCCTATATTTTCAACTGTTGAATTAACTTCATTAGCAATTGAAGCAATTGTATTGATACCATCATCAGTAAATTCTAATTCAACGTTTTCAGTTTTTAATAATGCTTTATATTGTTTTATTAAACTGTTATCTGGTTCCTTCAAAATTCTTTTAAAATCATCGCTGTTTAATGGATCTAATTCTACTCTTATAGGAAGTCTACCTTGAAGCTCTGGTAAAAGATCCGAAGGTTTTGCTAGTTGAAAAGCTCCAGAGGCTATAAATAAAATATGATCGGTTTTTACAGTTCCATATTTAGTGCTAACCGTAGTACCTTCTATTAATGGCAGCAAATCTCTTTGCACACCTTCTCTAGAAACATCTCCTCCGACTCTATCAGTTCTTGCAGAAATTTTATCAATTTCATCTAAAAAAACTATTCCATTATTTTCTGCTGAATTTTTTGCTGCCTTTATAATTTTATCTTGCTCAATTAGTTTATCTGATTCTTCATTCATTAAAATTTCATAAGACTCTTTTACAGACATTTTTTTCTTCTTAGGTTTGCTTCCCATAGATTTTCCTAATACTTCTGAAATATTAATCATACCTACATTTGCACCAGGCATCCCGGGTATTTCGAAAGAAGGCATTTGACTATTTTCACTCACCGCTATCTCGATTTCATTATCATCCAAATCTCCATTTCTAAGTCTTTTTCTAAAACTTTCTCTTGTTGCAACACTTGCTTTTGCACCCACCAATGAATCTAACACTCTTTCCTCAGCTAATTTTTGTGCTTGTGCTTGAACTTCTTTTCTTTTTTTTACTTTTTCCATGGAAATGGATATTTCGAGTAGATCTCTAACTATTTGTTCCACATCTCTTCCTACATACCCAACTTCTGTAAATCTTGTTGCTTCAACTTTTACAAATGGAGCTTCAGCTAATTTTGACAATCTTCTTGATATTTCAGTTTTACCTACACCTGTAGGTCCTATCATTAATATATTTTTTGGAAGAACTTCATCTTTCATCTCTCCTTTTAATGCCTGTCTTCTCCATCTATTTCTTAGAGCGATTGCAACTGCTTTTTTAGCTTTATTTTGTCCAACTACATAACGATCTAATTCTGAAACAATTTCTCTAGGTGATAAAGAGGTAGCCAGGTTCGATTGTTCTTCCTTTTTTTCTTTTGGTTTAAAATTTGTAACGTTTGTTTTTTCCATTATATTTTTTCTATCTGCAAATTATTATTTGTAAAAACACAAATTTCAGACGCAACTTGTATCGCTTTTTTTGCTACTTCTTCAGCTGACAATTCACTATCCATTAAAACTTTTGCAGCTGCTAAAGCGTAATTTCCTCCAGAACCGATTCCAATTACATCACCTTCTGGCTCAAGAACATCTCCAGTTCCAGAAATAATAAAACTATTTTCTTTATCGGCAATTGCCATTAGCGCTTCCAACCTTCGAAGGTATTTATCAGTTCGCCAATCTTTTGCCAATTCGACTGCAGCTCTAGATAAATTTCCAGCATGTTTTTCTAATTTAGACTCTAGTCTCTCAAATAATGTTAAAGCATCTGCGGTTGACCCTGCAAAGCCTGCAATCACATTTCTTTTCTCAATCTTTCTTACTTTTTTTGCAGTACTTTTAATTACAGTGTTGCCCATGCTGACTTGTCCATCTCCAGCAACTATTACTTCATTATTTTTTCTTACTAATACTATTGTTGTCATACCTTATAAATGGATATTAAATTCAATAGTTCAAGACCAAGCCACAATTATTGCCATAATTGCATAATAGATATATACCTTTTTAAATTATGAAGCGTAAAGCAAAAATAACTAGAAAGACCAAAGAAACTAGTATCAACGTTGATTTAAATATTGATGGTAAAGGTAAATATAAAGTTGATACTGGAATAGGTTTTTTAAATCACATGCTTGAGCAATTATCAAAACATTCTTCAATAGATATGAATATTAAAGCAAAAGGTGACACACATATCGATTTGCATCACACTACAGAAGATACAGGTATTGCTATTGGAGAATGTATTAAAAAAGCATCAAAAAAATTTATTGGCATTAAAAGATACGCTCATGCAATGATACCAATGGATGAAACATTAACCCGTGTTGCAATTGATGTTTCAAATAGACCCTACCTAATTTGGAAGGTAAAACTTAAAGTAGAAAAACTTGGAGAAATGGACACAGAACTATTTAAAGAATGGTTTCAAGCGTTTTCACAATCTGCAGGAATTACATTACATGTAGAAAATATTTATGGTGATAACAGCCACCATATAATTGAATCTTGCTTTAAAGGACTAGCAAGATCTTTAAGAACAGCATTGGAAATGGACCCGAGGAATAAAAAAACAATTCCTTCTACAAAAGGTTCTTTATAAGTTTAATGAATGTTACAATTGTTGATTATAATTCGGGCAATATTAGCTCAGTAATAAACTCTTTTAAAGAAGTTGCTAAGGATAAAGTAAATATTGAAGTAACCTCAGATTTAAATAAGATTAAATCTAGTGACAAAGTAGTTTTACCAGGGCAGGGCTCATTTAAAAGCTGTGTAGATGCTTTAAATAAAATTAATGGTCTTACAGATACCTTAAATGAATTTGGAATAACCCATAAAAAACCTATTCTAGGAATTTGTGTTGGTTTACAAATGTTTGCTGATATTGGCTATGAAGAAACTGAAACAAAGGGATTAGGTTGGATTTCAGGCAAAGTTTTAAAAATAGATAATCAAAATGGAAAATATAAACTTCCACATATTGGCTGGAACCAAATTAATATTGTAAAGGATAGTAAAATTTTCAAAGATATAGAAAATAAATCTCACATGTATTTTGTTCATAGCTATGAATTTATACCGAATGACAAAAATGTAATTTCTGCAACAACAGATTACTCCTCTAATATTGTCTGTTCTGTTGAAAAAGAAAATATTTTTGGAACCCAATTTCACCCAGAAAAGAGTGATAAGATTGGGCTTAAAATAATCGATAATTTTATAAATTTATAAATGAAAATATTTCCAGCGATAGATATTAAAGATAAAAAATGTGTGAGGTTAATTAAAGGAGATTTTGATAATAAAACTGAATATGAAACGTCTCCCGTGGAACAAGCTTTAAAGTATAAAGATCATGGTTTTAAAAATCTACACATCGTTGACTTAGATGGAGCTTTAACTGGTGAAACAATAAATCTAGAAATTATTCAGGAAATAGTCGGTAAATTTGATTTAAAGGTTGAGATAGGTGGCGGTATTAGAAATTTTGAAAGTATTCAAAAATATATCGATGTAGGTGCTGAAAAAGTTATTTTAGGAAGTGCAGCCATACAAGATAAAAATTTCTTAAAAAAATCTTGTGATAAATTTCCAAACAAAATTGCTTTAGGCTTAGATTCTAAAAATGAGTATTTGTCAGTATCTGGGTGGAAAGAAAATTCTAATAAATTAACTTTAGATTATTTAAAAGAGGTTAATGATTATGGTGTCAGTAGATTAATTTATACTGATATTAATAGGGATGGAATGAAACAAAGCCCAAATTTTGAAGAAACATTAAAAGTTGCCGAGTTATCAAATTGTCCTGTGATTATATCAGGTGGCGTTTCATCAATGGAGGATATTAAAAAAGCTAAAACTTTAAAAAATATTGAAGGTATAATAGTTGGAAAAGCTATCTATGATGGCGATATTAAATTAGAAGAACTAGTAAAAGAAGATGCTTAAAAATAGAATAATTCCCTGTTTAGATGTAAAAAATGGTCGTGTTGTAAAAGGTATAAACTTTGTTGATTTAAAAGACGCTGGCGATCCCGTAGAACAAGCTACAATTTATAGTGAAGGTGGGGCAGATGAAATTTGTTTCTTAGATATTACAGCTTCGAACGAAAACAGAGATATTATTTATGATGTTGTAAAAAAAACTTCTAAAAAATGCTTTGTACCATTAACTGTTGGAGGGGGCGTCAGAAGTGTTAATGATATAAATAAATTATTAAATTGTGGAGCTGATAAAGTTTCAATAAATACTGCAGCAGTTGAAAATGCAGAAGTTGTTGTTGAAAGTTCAAAAAAATTCGGATCTCAATGCATTGTTGTTGCAATAGATGCAAAAAAAAATGGAGATATGTGGGAAGTATTTACACATGGAGGAAGAAATAATACTGGAATAAATGCTATTGAATTTGCAGAAAAAATGGAAGACAGTGGAGCAGGAGAACTTTTGATTACCTCAATGGACAGGGACGGAACACAAATTGGATTTGATATTGAATTAACATCTAAAATATCTTCTAAAGTAAATATCCCAGTTATTGCATCTGGTGGAGTTGGTAATCTAGATCACTTAGTTGATGGTATTAAACTTGGAAATGCTAATGCAGTTTTAGCTGCATCTATATTTCACTATGGAAAACATTCTATAAAAGAGGCCAAAGAATATTTGAACTCAAAAGGAATACCAGTTAGGATTTAGAATGTTAAACACTTTAGAAAGCCTATTTAAACTTGCAAGAGATAGAAAAAATAATCCTGTCGAAGACTCTTACACAAACAAACTTTTGAATGACAAATCTTTAAGTAAAGAAAAAGTGTTAGAGGAAGTAAATGAATTGGTTAAAGCTGTAGATGAAAATAATAATACAATTCATGAAGCTGCTGATGTTTTTTATCATTTGATAATGTATTTAGAAGCAAATGATATTAAAATTGAATATGTAATGGAAGAACTTAATAAAAGAAGAAAGTGAAAATTTTTAAAGTGTTTGCAGTATTAGTGCTCGTATATCTTGGATACAAAGGATTTGTAGCTTTCAAAAATTTTGAAACTGGAGCATCCAATCAAGTTGATAAAATTGAAAAAGCTGCCGGAATAAAGAAAAATCCACACCAAAATTTTGAAACTGGAGCATCCAATCAAGTTGCTAAAATTGAAGAAGTTGCCCGAATAAAGAAAGAGAGTGAAGTTATTGCATTGCTGATGTATTTAGGCCAGCCACGTACATTAGTTGAACATTATTATACTGAGAATAAAAAATATTGCCTTAAACTGAGAAAAAAAGCGCAAGAAAATACAAATGCTTATTTTGAATGTGCAAAAGTTGATGCTATTTTAACAGGAAAAAAAATCGTTAGTATTGTTAAAAAATTAGAGGTTATAAAATAAAATATTTATGAGTAATGATAATTTTGAAATTATAAAACATTTTGGACCATCAATTATAAAAACAAAAATACCTACAAAAATGGTAGAGGAAATAAATAAATATGTAGACGAAATGACAGAAAATAAAGAAAAATTAAAAAAATTAGATCATGGAGATAATTTAGTTGCTGATGTTACTCAAGAATTCAGGTTAGAAAAAGAATTTATGGATAAAATAGGATGGCTTAATTTTTTGGCAGAGAAAGTATCTAAGTGGGTATTTCAAGAGACTGGTGATAAAATGACTCAATTTAAAATGAAAAATACCTGGGTAGTAAGACAATTCAAAGATCAATTTAATCCTACCCATTGGCACTATGGCCATATTTCTGGAGCAGGATTTTTAAAAGTACCCAAAAATCTTGGAAAATTCAGCCAAAACAAACCTTCTAATACTTATAGAGGTGGTCATCTAGAATTTTTACATGGATCAAGAATGTTTTTAAATAAATCTGTTTATCATGCAATTCCAGAAGTAGGTGATTTTTATATTTTTCCAAATTATTTAATGCACCATGTTTGGCCATTTAAAGATACTGATGAAGAAAGAAGATCAATTTCCTTTAATGCTGAAATAGATGAAAAAATATATAATGTTTACAGTAGGTAGAAATTTATGAGTTACGATAATAATAATATATTTGCTAAAGTGCTAAGAGGAGAAATACCTTGTAAAAAAATATATGAAGATGAATTTGTCTTGTCTTTTTATGATATAAACCCACAAAAAAAAATTCATGCTTTAGTTATTCCAAAAGGTAAATACACAGATTTAGACGATTTTAATAATAACGCTTCTTCTGATGAAATAGCGGGATTTTTTCGAGGAGTATCTAAGGTTGCTAATAAACTAGGAATTTCAATAGATAAAGGTAACGGTTATAGAGCTCTAGCTAATATAGGTGAAAATGGTGGACAAGAAGTTCCTCATTTACATTTTCATTTATTTGGAGGTGAAAAGATTGGAAAAATGGTAGAGTGACTAAGGAAGAAATAGAGAGAAATTTTTTAGAAATAAAATCACTAAAAGAATTATTTAAAGTTGAAAAACCAAAAAATAATAGTGAAGTACATCTTATAGATCCTCCAGATTTTCAAATTAATAAGTTTTTTTATAAGCAAATTGGAAATAAATATAAATGGAGGGATAGACTCGTTTGGGATGATAAGAAATGGATTAATTATACTACTCATAATAATGTTAAAACTTTTGTTTTAAAGGAAGAAGATGATTTGATTGGATATTTTGAGTTAATATATAATAAAGAAAAATCTGAAACTGAAATAGCTTATTTTGGAATTTTAGAAGACTATTTCGGAAAGAAATATGGGGGATATCTATTGTCAGAGGCTATCGAAATTTCATTTAAAGGGGGATCAAAAAGAGTTTGGGTGCACACTTGTTCTTTTGATCACAAATATGGAATTAAAAACTATATAGCTAGAGGAATGAAAATATTTAAATCTGAAAAAGTTACTCTAAATATTTAAATCTATATTTGAATTACTCATTTAAAAATCAATTATGAGATTTAGGCAAATTAAATAATTTTTCATCTATATTTTGATTGATTTTAAAATCATATATATATGTTGCAGACAAATTTTGATATATATCCTCAGTTTGCCAACCTATTAAATTAAATGATTTTTTATCAAAAAAAATATTTATAACTCTATTTTTATCATTGATAGAAAAATTATAGTACCTGTTATCTATTAATCTTCCTTCTGATATTTCCAATTTTTCTAAAACAAGATCTTTGTCTAAAATTATTTCTAGAGGAGTTTTTTTAAGAGGATATACATAGTATTGTTTATTTTTGTCACTTTTAACAACTAATGATTTTCCATTAGAAACAAGAATTTTATTAAATTTAGATTTATACCTACAATATATTTTTTTTGAATACTTTATTATACATTTACCCTCTTCTTCTTTTTCATTTGTGTTTTGTTTAAACTTAAATGTTAGATTATTAATAGTTTTAAATTTATTTATAATTTCTTTTTTAACTCCTGCATGTGATATATTTTGAAAAAGTAAAAATATAAATATAAAAGATAATATTCGCATTATTTTAAAACTTCTCTTTTCCCAACATGATTTGCTTTGCTTACTTCGCCATTTTCTTCCATCATATCAATAATTCGAGCAGCCCTATTGTATCCAATTTGAAGTTTTCTCTGCAAGAAAGATGTCGATGCCTTTCCCTCGGCTTTTATTAATTCTAAAGCAGAATTATATAATTCATCTTGATTTTCATTGCTTGTTGTAGAGCTAGAGTGTTCTTTTTCATCAGCAAAACTTAGTATTTCATCAACATAGTCTGGTTCGGATTGGTTTCTTAAAAAATTATTGATTTTATCTATTTCTGACTCCGAAACAAATGGAGCATGAATCCTAACAATTCTATTTGCAGAGGACATGTATAGCATATCTCCTTTCCCCAGAAGCTGTTCAGCTCCTTGTTCACCTAAAATTGTCCTACTATCAATTTTTGATGTTACTTGAAAAGAAATCCTTGTTGGAAAATTAGCTTTTATGGTTCCGGTAATTACATCTACACTTGGTCTTTGAGTTGCCATTATAATATGTATTCCTGCTGCTCTGGCCATTTGAGAGAGTTTTTGGATATACCCCTCAATTTCTTTACCAGCTACTAACATCAAATCAGACATTTCATCTACAATTACTACAATGTAAGGCATAGCCAATTTGTGTTTAGAATTATAACTATCTATATTTTTAACTCCTACTCGTGTCATTAATCTATATCTACTCTCCATTTCTTTAACTACCCAACCCAAAACAGACGCAGCTCTTTTAGCTTCAGTTATCACTGGGCATAACAAATGTGGTATTCCTTCGTAGGTTGATAACTCTAACATTTTTGGATCAATTAGAATAAATTTACATTTGTCTGGAGTATGTTTGTAAAGAAGAGATAAAATTAATGTGTTAATACATACAGACTTCCCCGATCCTGTAGTCCCAGCTATTAGTAAGTGAGGCATTGTACTAAGATCGCTTATTATTGGGATCCCCGATATACTTTTACCTAATGCTATTGGCAATTTAATATCTTTTTTTATAAAATTTGGTGCTGATATAATTTCGCTTAAATACACACTTTCTCTAGATGAGTTCGGTAGCTCTATACCTATTGTACTACTACCAGGTATTGTTGAAATTCTAGCAGATTCAGAACTAGTATTTCTTGCAATATCTTCTGATAAGTTTATTATTTTAGAAACTTTAATACCTGCGGCAGGTTCAAATTCATTTAATGTAACAACTGGTCCTCGACTTACTTTTTTAATTTTTCCCTCTACACCAAAATCCAATAAAATTTTTTCTAAAAAATTTTCATCATTTTTATTTTCCCCCGAACTAACTTCTCTTTCTTTAGAAGAGGGTTTATTTAGAAATTCTAAGGTAGGCAATTTAAATTTATTTTTGATACTATTTTTAGATAAATTTTTATTAAAGGGTAAATCTTCTTGTATTAA
>CACFKJ010000003.1 GCA_902566805.1 uncultured Pelagibacteraceae bacterium | reverse complement strand
TTGACAAATTTAAAATTGGTTTAAAAAAAAGTGCTTCCACATTTACGTCTGGACTAAAAGAAATAATTATAAAAAAAGAAATTGACGATAAAACTTTAAATGAAATTGAAGATTTTTTAATTCAATCTGATGTTGGTGTTGTAGCATCGGAGGAAATTAAGAATATAATTTCAGAAAAAAAAATTGATCCTAACAAAAATAAAATAGAAGAGATAAACTTAATCCTAAAAAATTATATAATTGATTTAATGTCACCTCTTGAAAATAAAAATTTTTTTGAAAATAAAAGTAATTTAAATGCAATATTGGTCTCAGGTGTAAATGGGGTTGGTAAAACCACTACTATAGGAAAAATAGGAAAAATTTTAAAATCCAATAATAATAAAGTTATTTTTTCAGCATCAGATACTTTTAGAGCTGCAGCAATAGAACAGCTGGAAAATTGGGCAAAAAAAATAAATGTGGAAATAATAAAGTCCTCACAAGGCTCTGATCCTGCTTCAGTTGCTTATAAGGCCGTAGATGAAGCTTTAAAGAAAAATTTTACGCATGTTTTAATAGATACAGCAGGAAGATTACAAAATAAAAAAAACCTAATGGAGGAGTACAAAAAAATTGCTAATGTAACAAAAAAAATTGATCCTAATGCTCCTCATGAAGTTTTATTAGTTTTAGATGCAACTTCTGGACAAAATGTAATAAATCAAGTCGATGAGTTTAATAAAATTATTCCAATTACGGGATTAATAATGACTAAGCTTGATGGAACAGCAAAAGGTGGGATTTTAATAGCTATTGCAAAAAAATATAAATTACCAATTATTGCATTAGGATTAGGTGAAAAAGAAGATGATTTAAGAATTTTCAGTGCTGAGCAATTTGCAGAGGCTTTTATCTCACTTAATTAATCAAATTATTTGAAATAAGAGGTTTATAAATTTTACACTTAAATTTATCATTTAAGCTTCTGAATCCACATTTTTTTGCATAAGTAGATATAACAAAATCTAGTTTTCCATTTTTATCAAATATTTTTAGTTTTTTATTTTGGATATCAAATTGCAAATTTCTATTTACATTTTTAATTGCACTTACCATTATTAATGTATTATTGTCATTTAACAAATAATAAGCAAAATCCTCTGGAAACACGGGAAAGTCATAATTTTTTAAAATCTTTTTTGCTTTGCTTGGAAACCAATCATAAGAAATTAAAGGTATATCAATTTGAGTTTTATTATCATATAAATAAAGATCTTGAGGAAAATCATTGATATAATTATTATTTTCACCTTTCGCCAGAACAGCTTTGTACCTTGTTTTGAAATATAAAGTAAATTTTTTATTATAAGAATCCATTTTTCCAATATGAAAATAATCATCAGTTATATAATTATTATCTGCAGATATTGATGAAGATATTAGAAATAAAACTAAAAAGACAAAAATTTTTTTCACAATCTTAATTTTATTTTTAAATTCTGATGAGGTTTTGTTTAAATTGTGACCTAATTTAAACTTTTTAAGAATGATTTGATCGAATTTATTAAGTCATCGTTGTATTCTAACATATGATCGTCATTTTTAGGAAAATATGAATATTTGGGATTATTTGCAAGTTCGAACATTTTTTTTCCCATCCAAAAAGGTACTATTTTATCTACTTCTCCATGCATAATTAAAATTGGAGATTTAATATTTTTAATTTTTTTATCACTTTCGTATTTATCTTTAAGCAATAATTTTACTGGAAAAATTGGATATTTCGATTTTGCTGCTGCAACCATAGAAGTAAAAGGAGATTCTAAAATTACTCCTGCATATTTTTTATTTTGTGCAATTTCAGTAGCAATTCCAGTCCCAAGTGACTCTCCATAAATTATGATATTTTCTTCTAAAATTCCTTTTTCAATCAGCCATTTAATTGCGCTTCGTGCATCTTCATACAAACCTTGCTCAGTAGGTTTACCTTTATTTCCACTAAATCCTCTCCAGGCAAGTAATAAAAAATTGACCTGCATATCTTTAAAATGATTAATTTTATGTATTCTATTTTCTAATGCTCCGGCATTTCCATGTAAATAAAGAATTGTTTTATTTTTATTAATATTTTTTTCATGATACCAGGCTAAAAGTTTAATATTATCTTTAGTTATTATCTGAATTTTTTCAATTTCTACAATTAATTTATCTCCAAAATAATTATTTTCTACAGGGTGATATAGAAGATTTCTTTGGTAAACATATAAAAATAAAGTTACTACTAAATATACTAAAACTACTAAACCTACCAAAAATAAATTATACATACTTTTTTTATTCATTTTTATTTTTCAAAATAAAATAAGAATAACTTAAAATACAAATTATTAAATAAACAGCAAAAGAAATTTGAAAACTCTGAGTTTCTCCTTTTCCTAAATATTTAGATAAATCGATAATTAAACCAATTCCCCATTGCATTATAAAAGTGCCTAAAAAAATGAGTAAATTAAAAGATGTAAGTGATTTTCCTGCTAGACTGGTTGGAAAATGCATAGCTACTGCAGGCTGTGTAAGAGATAAAACAATTGAAGTAAGTATATAGATTATAAAATGTATCGCTCCTACATTTTCGCCTGAAATAATAATTACAAATAAAGATAGGTAGCTAATTGGTAATCCAAATTTCAATAATTTCATAGTATCCATTCCTAATTTATTAATTTTAGGTAAAATGTAACCCCAAACAAAAAATGCTATTAACATTGTTACATTTATCCAAAAAAGTCCCGTTGCACTCTCAAGTGGATCATGGCCTGAAACCCTAACCATCCACGGACCAGCCCACAGGGTTTGAACTGCCATGATTCCTCCATAGTTAAATAAACCAAGAGGAATAGTGCTTCTAAAAAATTTATTTTTCCAAATATCTGATAATAATCCAGAATTTTTTTGATCATTATTATCTATTTCTTTTTTCCATGGAGGAATAAAAAGTAATGTCAAAATTATAACAATAAAAATTAAAATAGATATTCCTCCAAAAATCCATCTCCAACCAAAAATTGGTAACAAAATTTGAACAGGTAATGTTGAAAAAACAAACCCACTAGAAGCTATCATTAACATCCAAGAGTTTCCTCTTTGTTGGTACTCATCGGCTAACCAAATTCTATAACCTGTTAATGGACCCATTAAACATGCGCTAACACCAACTCCAATTAAAATTCTTGATATAATCAAACCGGCAAAACTTTGAGCCAATGCAAATGCTGTGGTTCCAATTATTGCAATCAATAAAAATGAAGAAACTATTTTTTTAGGACCATGTCTATCAAGTAAATATCCAAGTGGTATTTGCATAGATGCAAATCCCAAAAAATATCCTCCAGCTAATAATCCTAGATCACCTGCTAATAAATTAAATTCATCGGTTAATAAAGGAGATAAAGTTGCAGTTATCGCTCTTAATAGACAAGATAAAAAATATCCAGAAGCAAATACAAAAAATATTAAAACCGCCTTTTTAATCGGTAAAATATTTTTTTCCATTATTTATTTTAAAAATTTAGAGATATATCACGGTGTATAGAGTTACAACTTGCAACAAATTTAGCTTGTTCCTTTGTTAAACGAGATTGTAATCTTAAACCTATATTATTATTTATAGCTAAATTATATTTCTCAATTTCTGGCATTAAATTTTTAGCTGCATCTTTTCTCCATTTAATTTCTTTGTTAAAAATACCTTGGACTTCTAAACTAGTATCATTAATTTTATTTACTTCTATTTCTTCACTATCTAGTAAAGAGTATAAATCATCTAATCTATTAGCAAATTCTTCTGTACCAGAAATTTCACTTAGTTTTTCAAAAAGGCTATCAATAATTTTAGATGAGTTTTTGTAATCCTCTTTTTCAATATTATTTTTTAAATTTTTAATATCTGCAGAAATTTCATTTAATTTTTCATAATCTTTAATAAATAAGCTTATTTGAATAAGGTTATCGTATGCTTCATCAACATTTTTTTTGTATCTTTTTGTTTGAGTATTTTTAGCCTTTTTAATTACTTCGAATTCTTTGTTTTGTGATACCCAATTTTCAGGTATTGCTTTTTCTATTTCACCAATCTCTAATTTAGTATCTTCAATTTTAAGTTCAATTTTATTTTTCTGAGAAATATTATCTTTATCTAAGTTTCTTATTTCTGCTTTTAATTTTGCAATTTTATCATCCAATTTTCTTATCTTTTTTTGTTTTTTTCTAACACTAAAATGAAGGTCTCTATAATCTTCAGCAAATAATTCATACTCTTTTTCTGTTTTCTGAAGTTTTTTAACTAAAGCAAAAGTTCCGAGAGCATTTTCAAAATGCTCTTCGAAAATATCTAATTTATCATTTGGAAGGTTAGAAGGAACCTGTTTTTGAAAACTTGTAATAGCAGCTCTAAGTTTTTGCTCATCATTATTATAAATATCAAATTTATATTTTTGCAAACAATGTTGAAGCTTAGGATTCATTGGAGGTGGAGCTACATGGGATGTTAAATATGTTCTAGCAGGTAAATAATTTACTAAACTTGGATAAAAACCTACAATTCCAAGTCCGATTAATTGTAAAATTATAAAAGGAACTACACCTTTCCAGATGTTAAGTGTTGTAATAAACTTTGGAGCAACCCCTTTTAAATAAAATAGGGCAAAACCAAATGGTGGTGTTAAAAAAGAAGTTTGTAAATTTACTCCAATCATTACACCTAACCAAATTGCACTAACATTGGCTCCTGTTTCTGCCAATAATATTGGTGCAATAATAGGAACAACGACAACTGCGATTTCTATAAAATCAAGAAAAAAACCTAAAAGGAAAATTACTGCCATCACAACAATAAACTGTGTCCAAAATCCACCTGGCAAATCTTGTAAAAAGTCTCTTACTAATTCTTCTCCTCCAAAAGCTCTAAAACCTGAAGTAAGCATAGCAGCTCCCAGAAGAATAATAAAAACCATAGAAGTAGTTACACATGTTTCAGTAACAACTTCTTTTAAAACATTGTCGACCTTAAATGATCTCCAAAAACTCCAAATAATACCTATTAAAAAAAATATAGTAAAAAAACCTGTAACTAAAATCGCAGTTAAGTTTCTAGTTTCAATAGCTTTGATGTTTAAGTTGTAATTTTTGGAAATTATAAAAATTGGGATTAAAGCTACAACTGTTATCAATAATGGATAATAAGCATCTTTTTTACCTTTATGAAGACGATAACCTGCCATTATAGTTGCTCCTATTGCTCCTATAGAGCCGGCTTGGTTTACAGTTGCTATACCCATTAATATAGATCCAAGAACAGCAAATATTAATGCAAGAGGTGGAATTATTACCATAATAACTTTTATCCAAAATTTAAAATTAAATTGTCCCTTAAAAGGAACAGGAGGAGCTGCTTTAGGATTTAATCTTGCATATACAAATACATACAACATATATAAACCAACTAATACCAAACCAGGTAATAACGCTCCTAAAAACATATCTCCAGCGCTTGTTGATCCTACTCTAAATTCACCTGGCATATTAAACTCTCCAGTTATTAATTTGTAATCTGCTTGCCTCATAGTATTTGCTACATCAGCAGCACTTGCTAATTGGTCAGCGATTATAATTAAGACAATTGATGGAGGAATTATTTGTCCAAGTGTTCCAGAAGAACAAACTATTCCACTTGCGAGACTTCTATCATACTTGTTATTTAACATAGTGGGCAATGAAATTAGACCCATTGCAATCACAGTTGCTCCAACAATACCTGTTGTAGCCGCAAGTAACGCCCCAACAAAAATTACTGAAATTCCAAGACCTCCTGGTATAGGGCCAAATAGTTGACCCATGGTCACTAAAAGATCTTCAGCAATTTTTGATTTTTGCAACATTATTCCCATAAAAATAAATAAAGGTATCGCAATTAATGTGTCGGTTTCTACATCCCAATAATTACTTCTAAAATTTGTAATCCCTGCTGTTAACCATTCTAGTGGTCCATCAGTTGCAAAATATGCACTTACATTTCCTTCAAAAAGATATCCAAAAAAGGCAGCAAGACCTATTGATATGATTGCTGAACCTGGTAATGCAAAAGCAACTGGAAAACCTGAAGCCAATGCTGCAATCATGATCAATACAAGTAAAGATAAAAATAAATGTTCCATAATTTAATTTTTTAAAAGTTTATAGCTACTCCCCATAAAATAACTTGTAAATTGAATCAACATACTTACAGCAAAAACAGCTAAATAAACGGCCATTAGATAAAGTAAGTATAATCCATTTGAACCTTGTTGTGTTATTTCGAACGAAATAACTGGACCATTTATGATACTAGCTTTGCCCCCCATTCCTAGAAACAAAACTATAAGGCATAATGGAATTCCTAATAACAAAGATCCAACTGAGTTAGTCCAAGCTTTTTTGCGTTCACTGAAACCGGTGTATAGAACATCTACTCTTACATGACCTTCATGCATTAATGCATAGGCACTAGCAAAAAGGTAAAGTGCTGAATACCAAAAACGAACCAAATCTCCTTGAAAAGCTTGTTCATATTCAAATATAAATCTTGAAATCACTATGAAAAATTCACTTCCAACAACTAAAACAGCTAACCAAATAAATCCTACTGTTCTAGTAAAGTAGCCAATTACAAATGAAAATAATATGATTGGAAAATGAATATAAGTAATTCTAAAGCTTGGAACAACTAATTTAATTTTTAAATATTCTCCAAATATTGGCTCAACCAATTTTTCAACAACCATAAATGATACAAGTAAATCTGCAAGTCCAACAATAAAAACTGCCCAAAAAGATGATCGTATAATATAGGCTGTAAAATTAGTTAGTATTTCTGCATCTGTTTCTAAAGTCTGTTTAATAGATTTAAAAACGTAAAAAACTGCAAATAAAATTGAAATAAAATATAAAAATAGTTGTATATAAGAGTAAGTAAGTATCGAATCTTCAAGAGGTTTACTTAATTTTTTAAAACCAAATAAACCGTAATGGGAAAATAGTTTTTTGATACCTGGCCATTCAAACCAAACTGTTAAAACATTATTTAATAAAAAAACAAAAGTTATAGCTAAAATTGAATAACTGAATATCCTAATTAATGTGGGTAAATTTCTTTTTGAAACCATAAAACTAAAAATTTATCTTAAATTATTAAAAAGGGCCCTGAAAAGGGCCCTTTGTATATAATATAACTCTAGAATTATGATTTAATTCCTAAAGCTCTGTTTCTTTGACTAATATATGGTGAGTCTGACAAGTTAGTCCAAGAACCGATCTCTTTACGTGCTTTAACGAAAGCTTTGTGCGTTCTAGCAGCAAGATCACTATGTTGTTGAACTTCTTCGTAAACTTCAGCAGCACCTTTAGCGAAAGCGTCATAAACTTTGTCATTAAACTTCTCTAGTTTAACTCCATGATCGTTTATTAAACGTGCTAATGCTGCACCATTTTTAGCATTGTACTCAGCCATTGTAATTTCATCGGCCCATGCACATGCAGTTTTTATTAGTGTTTGATCTGATTTTGTTAAGCTTGTAAACCATGATTTATTAACTCCACATGCTAACATCGAACCAGGTTCGTGCATACCTGGATAGTAATAATATTTAGCTGCTTCGTGGAATTTCATAGCTTCATCATTCCAAGGTCCAACCCATTCAGTTGCATCAATAGCACCTGACACAAGGTTTTCATAAATTTGTCCACCTGGAAGTGAAATCGGAGAACCTCCAAGTTTTCCTAAAACTTGTCCTCCTAAACCAGGCATACGCATTTTCAAACCTTTTAAGTCGTTAGCTGATCTAATTTTTTTATTAAACCAACCACCCATTTGAACACCTGTGTTACCAGCTATAAAACTTTGAGTTCCAAAATCATCAGTTAACTCATCCCAAAGCTCTTGACCACCACCGTGGTGTATCCAAGCATTAATTTCAGAGTAAGTAAAACCAAACGGGCATGCAGTAAAATATCCAAAAGCCGGATGTTTTTTAACCCAGTAGTAGTCTGCACCATGATACATTTGCGAGTTACCTGAAGCAACTTCATCAAATGAGTCAAATGCTTTTACCCTCTCATTTGCAGCGTAATAAGTAACTTGAATTCTGCCGTCACTCATATCGCTCAGTCTTTTTGCAAGTCTTTGTGCACCAGTTCCTAGACCAGGAAAATCTCTTGGCCAAGTAGCTACCATTGCAGCTTCAACTCTATCTGCAGCAACAGCTGGAGCAGCTAAAGACGATGCAGCTACAGCAGCAACTCCAGTTGCAGCAGCAGCTTTAATAAACTTACGTCTAGAAGGAGTTTTTCCTTTTAACGTTTTAGTTTTTTTTGACATATCTCTACCTCTTATAATTGTTAATTAACTTTATTATTTAAGCATATTATGAACATAGAGTCCTTGATAATCTTTCGCATGAGAAAAAAAAATTTAAAATATTCTATAAATTTATTAAAAAATACAATCTGAAATTGAAAATTTAATTTAAATCAAAAACTTTTCCAGGATTCATTATATTATTTATGTCTAAACTTCTTTTTATTGATTTCATTACTGGCAAATTGTCAGGATGTTCTTTTAACAAATATCCCTTTTTCTGTAATCCAATCCCGTGCTCTCCAGTTATTGTTCCTTCTAGTTCTAATGCTTTTTCTATAAGCTTATCACTATATTCTCTTATCTGTTTTTGTTTTTCTTTATCATGGGGATCGTACAAAATAATAGAATGAAAGTTTCCATCTCCAACATGACCAACCATTGGTGCTATTAAACCATTATCTTTAACATGTTTCTCAGCCCAAGATACACATTCTACAAGTTTTGAAATTGGAACACATATATCCGTCGAGTAAACTTTCATGTTCTTACCCAATGCTTTAACTGAATAATAAACATCATGTCTTGCTTTCCATAATTTATTTCTTTCTTCAATTGATTCAGCCCATTTAAAATCACTTCCTCCATTATTTTTTGATAGTTCTTCTACAATTTTTATTGATTCTTTATTTGATTCTTCGCTACCGTGAAACTCGAAAAAAAGAGTTGGTGAAGCCTTTATATTATCTAATTTCGAATATTTAATACTTATTTCCATTTGATCTTTATTTAACATTTCAATTCTTGCAATATTAACTCCGTATTGGATTACTTCTTGTGAAGTTAGAACAGCTGAATCTAAATCTGGAAAATAACATACAGCACTCATTATACTTTCTGGAATTGGAGATAATCTTAATTGAACTTCAGTAATAATTCCTAATGTTCCTTCTGAACCAATAAATAAATTTGTTAAATTATACCCTGCAGAAGATTTTTTTGCCCTAGTGCCTGTTTTTATAATTTCTCCGTTAGCCAAAACAACTGTTAATCCTGAAACAACTGTTCGCATTGTTCCATATTTTACAGCCATAGTTCCAGAAGCTGAGGTTGCTGCCATCCCACCCAAAGCAGCATCTGCTCCAGGATCAATTGGAAAAAAAACACCTTCTTCTCTAAGATATTCGTTAAGTTGTTTTCTTGTAACGTTAGCTTGAACTCTACAATCAAAATCACTAGCATTAACACTTAACACTTTATTCATTTTTTCAAGAGAGATTGTAACTCCATTTATATTACCAACAGCATTTCCCTCTAAAGAAGTTCCAGTTCCAAATGGAACTACTGGAATTTTATTTTCGTTACATATTTTTAATAATTCTGAAACTTCTTCATTGGTCTCAGGAAAAACTACTGCTTGAGAAAGAACTGGTTCATATGTATCTTCTCCTCGAGCATAATTTCCTCTAGTTGATTCAGAGGTGGAAAACCTACTATTAAAAATTTTTTTTAGTTCGTTTTGTACTTTTTCGTTCATACTTTCTTTAATAGGATAACATTTATTTTAATATAAAATATACTTAAATTAACCAACAATTTTCTTTATATTTTCCAATGCTTGAGAAATATTATCTTGAGAAGCTGCAAAACTAAATCTTACATAATCAGAAGCTTTCTTTCCAAATGCTGTACCTGGTACTATCGCTACTCCTGCTTCATGAAGGCATTTTTTTGCAAATTCTTTTCCATTCATTCCTGTTCCACTAACATTTGGAAAAGCATAAAACGCCCCTCCGGGTAAACTACATTCAATCCCTTTAATGCTATTTAATCCATCAAAAATTAATTTTCTTCTTTTTGTAAATTTTTCCATCATAAAATTAATTAGATCATCCGGACCATCTAGAGCAGCAATGGCTCCATATTGGATAGCTGCATTAACACAAGAATGATTATTTACACAAAATTTTATTACGTGATCTATTAGTTTTTCTGGCCACACTGACCAACCTAATCTCCAACCTGTCATAGAATAAGCTTTGCTCCATCCATCAAGCACAATTAATCGATCGTGCAAAAATGGATAGTCAAAAAAAGTCGGCATTTTTTTTCCATCAAATATTTGTCTGCTATAAATTTCGTCACTTAAAATCGCAACATGAGGAAATTTTTTTAATCCCTCAGCCAATTGATCTATTTTATTTTTTTCGGTAAAGGCTCCTGTTGGATTATTTGGATTATTTATAATTATTAATCGAGTTTTTTCATTAATTAATGATAATATGTTTTCAGGATTGATTGAAAGATTTTTATTTTCAAGCATATTAATTGGAACTGCTTTAGCTCCAGTGTAATTAATCATAGACTCATAAATTGGAAAACCTGGGTCTGGGTAGATTATTTCTGCACCTGGTTCACCAAAAAGAGTTATTGCATAATACATTGTTGGTTTACCACCAGGCATTATAATTACTCTTTCTGGATTGATATCTACATTATAAAGTTTTTTAACTTTTCTAGTAACAGCTTCTCTACATTCAATTATTCCATTCGGTAAAACATACCCATGATGACCCTCATCAAGAGCCTTTTTCGTAGCTTCAATTACATGTTGGGGTGATTTAAAATCTGGTTGACCTAAACTTAAATGAATTATTTTTCTTCCCTCAGCTTCTAATTTTTTTGCTTCTGCTAAAATTTTGAATGCTGACTCGGTTCCTAATCTTTCAAGATTTTTGGCGAGTTTCATTTTTTATTTTCTGTAAATTATTTTTGATCTACTTAACTCAGTAATTTTTTTACATCCCATCAATATCATGTTTCTATTAATTTCATCATGTAAATTTTGTAATACTTTTTCAACTCCTTTTTGACCGCCTACACTTAAACCAAATAAAAACATTCTACCAAAACTACACGCTTTTGCTCCTGCAGCTAGTGCTTTTAATACATGAGTTCCTCTTCTTACTCCGCCATCTAATATAATTTCTAATTTATCTCCTACTGCATCCGAAATTTCTTTTAGTTGATCAAAAGGTGATCTGGATCCATCTAGTTGTCTTCCGCCATGATTGGATATCATTATCGCTGTACAACCTATGTCAATTGCTTTTTTTGCATCTTCAATACTCATAACTCCTTTTAAAGCAAATGGGCCGTTCCATTTTTTTACAATATATTCTGCATCTTTCCAATTCATTGATGGATCATATTGTTCATTAACATATTCTATGACTGATTTCGTAATATTTGTCCCTTTATCAGTTTTTTTTGAAACATTAGATAATTCAAACTTTTCATGAGTTAAATAATCGAAAACCCATTTAGGATGAACAGCAAAACTCATTAAGCTTTGTAGAGTTAACTTTGGTGGTGTAGTAAACCCTGTTCTATGGTCTCTCTCTCTATTTCCTGCAACAAGTGTATCAACAGTAAGACACATTCCATCAAATCCCGCTCTTTTACTTCTTTCAATTAAATCATCCGTTATTGCTTTATCTTTGTGAACATAAAGTTGAAATAATTTTGGACCACTAGATATATTTGATATTTCTTCTATAGATGTATTTGCCATAGACGACATACTATAAAATGTCCCAAATTTTTCTGCTGCTCTTGCTGAAGCTTTATCACCCTCGTGATGGTATAATCTTTGCATAGCAGTTGGTGATAGAAAAACTGGTAAATTAATTTTCTTACCAAAAACAGTCGTTGATAAATCAGGTTTACCTACATTCGCAAGAACATTGGGTATTAAGTCACAATTATCGAATGATTCTGTGTTTCTTTTTAATGTAATCTCATCATCCGCTCCTCCATCTATGTAATGAAAAATTGGAGATGGTAATTTTTTTTTTGCCAGTTTTCTAAAATCTTCAAAATTATAACAATTCTTAATACTCATTTGATAGTCTAAATATTTCTAAATCTTAAATTGTTTCTATTAAGATCACTTATTTTAGTACATCCCATTAGTTTCATATCCCTCTCTAACTCAGCTTTATACTGACCTAAGGCTCTTTCAACACCAGCTTGGCCAGCGGCAGCTAACGCATAAAGGTATAATCTACCTCCGGCACATGCTTTAGCTCCTAAAGACAAAGCTTTTAACATGTGAGTACCTCTTTGAAATCCTCCTTCACAAATAACATCTATTTTATCACCAACTGCATCTACTATTTCTTGCAATTGATCAAACGGAGATCTTGAACCATCTAACTGTCTTCCTCCATGATTAGATATCATTATACCTGTACATCCAATATCCACTGCTTTTTTTGCATCTTCAACACTCATAACTCCTTTTAAAGCAAAATGACCATTCCATTGGGAACATAATTTTTCTGCATCATTCCAATTCATAGATTGGTCTAACATAGTGGAAAAATAATTACCGATTGAAGTGTTAGTACTAGTGCCTTCTTTTACATAATCCTGAAGATGAGGTAATTCAAACTTACCTTTGGTTAAATAGTTTATTCCCCACATTGGCTTTGTAGCAAAACTAAATAAACTAGATAATGTAAGTTTTGGAGGAGATGTAAAACCAGTTCTTAAATCTCTCTCACGATTCCCTCCTGTTATTGTATCAACTGTTAAAGCTAATACATCGAATTTAGCTGCCTTAGCTCTTTCAAGGCAAGAGTCATTTAAGCCTCTATCTTTATGGAAATAAAATTGAAACATTTTTGGAGTATCAATCATAGAAGATATTTCTTCTACACTTACCGTTGCCAAAGCCGAAACTCCAAACATAGTATTAAACTTTTGAGCTGCTTTACCAACTGCTCTTTCTCCATCATAGTGGAATAATCTTTGTAAAGCTGTAGGTGAACAATAAAAGGGGAGATCTAATTTTTTTCCAAATATAGTAGTTGATAAATCTATATTTTCTACACCTCTTAATACATTTGGAATAAGATCGACATCATTAAAAGATGATGTATTTCTTTTATAAGTAATTTCATCATCTGCTGCACCATCAATATAATGGAAAATTGGAGAAGGTAATTTTTTTTTTGCTAATTTTCTAAAATCGTTAAAATTATAACAATCTTTAAGTTGCATTAGCTAAACTTAGAATTGTTTCATAAAATTAAACATGTAACTATTTGCCCCAGGATTTTTAGATCCTAGACTAGCATTTGAGAGATGATTATATGAAAAACCTAACTGAGAACTTGAAAATAAGTCAACAGAAAACTGTAATTCGCTCTTGAATTCTAAAGAATGTCCTAAGTCCTTACCATCTCCTTTACTATAATATCCAGGAGTAAAACTTGGAGTAATATTTAATTTACCAATTTTATACTCGGCTTGAACGCCTGTATAAATATATCCTGCATTATCTTCTGTGAGAAGAAATCCAGTAATTGGAGATAGCTTTCCTAGAAAACTGTTTCTATTCAAACTTACATTTTGGTGTTGAAAACCGAATAACCCAGCTCTTTTTCCATCATCGCTAAAATCAAAAGTTCCTGTATGGAAACTAATTTGATGATCATTAAAAGGTTCTTTTTTTTCTTCACTTTTACTTAATCCAGTAAGTAATAATAAGAGCAAAAACGGTAATATAAATTTAATTTTTTTAGTCATTTTATTAAAATTTATTTTAATCTAATTAAATTATTTAATAAATAAACACTTTTCTAAAAATTAAAATACCCCCAAAAATGAACAAAATTAATGGAAAGCCCCATAATAACATAGTTTTTTTATCAAATTTTGGATCATAAACTATCCAGTCACCATATTGATTTTTTAAGAAATTATATATTTCTTTTTCAGTATTGCCTTTATCTAACTTTTCTTTAATTAACAATTTCATACTTATAGCAAATTCTGACTGGGAATCATAAACTGATTGTCCTTGACAAATTAAACATCTTAAATTTTTTGAAATTTTATCAACTAAGATTTTGTTTTCATCAGAAAAAATTTTTGTTGAAGATAATAAGAAAACTATGAGAAGTAGTAAAAAAAATTTAATTAATTTCATTTGCATGACCTATTATTTCAAAGTAATTTTCTTTTTTAATTGGACCAATATATTTTTTAAGAATTTTTTTGTCAGCGTTAATTATATAAGTTTCAGGAACGCCATATGCTCCAATATTAATTGATATTAATCCATCTTTATCTACTAAAACTTTTGAAAATGGATTTCCATATTCATCAAGAAATTTTTTTGAATTTTTATTATTATCTTTATAAGAAAGCCCTATTAAATTAATTTTTTTATTATCTGCTAGTTTCATTAGAAATGGATGTTCATTTCTACACGGTTGACACCAAGAGGCCCAAATATTAATTATAGTTAATTTATCTTTAACCACTAAATTATTAAAATCTACTTCTTGATTAGAAAATAAATCTTGTGCTGAAAATTTAATGATATTTTTGTTAGTAATTTTTTTAGGAACATAAGTTTCAACTTTATTAAGACTTAAATATAATATTATAAAAGAAAGTGAAAAAAATACTAATAATAAAATAAAGGTAAAATTTTTTTTCATCTTATTTTTTTTACTAATCCGATAAATCCACCTAATGCTATAAGCAAGGTAGATATCCAAATCCAAACCATGAACGATTTAACTTGGTATCTTACATTAAAATAGGTTTCGTTTTTTAATAAATTTACAACGAAAAACTTATCATAAAATATTGAAGTTTTTATATCCGCTTCACTTGTCATTATGTTTGGTTGATTGTAAATTCTGATTTCAGGAAAAAAATTTGTTACTCTTTTATTTTTATCCTCAATTGTAAAATTAGCGACAATAGAATTATAATTTGATCCTTTTTTTGATTCAATTTTACTGAATTTTATTATTTTATTTTCGAATTCAATTTGATCTCCAATTTTCATGTTTGAAGAAAATTCACTTGAAAAAAAACTATTTAGAATAATACTTAAAATAAGTAAACTAAATCCAAAATGTGATATATTTTGAGATAGATTATTTTTTGATTTGAAAAAATCAATTAATGAAATTAAGAACAAATAGATACCTGCTAATATTAAAATTGAAATTAATAAGTTATTTTTCCCTAATTTTTCATAAATAAATATTGAAATAATTAGAGATATAAAAAAAAATAATATTTTATATAATTTTAGCATTTCAAATCTATCTTTGATCCATTTAAGTTTTGGACCAAACGACATTATAATTAAAAATGGTATTAAAAATGGAATAAGTAATTTATTATAAAAAGGCGGTCCAATAGAAATTTTATCACTAGTAATTACTTCTAAGAATATAGGATATACTGTTCCAATTAATACAACGGACAAGAAATACATCATAAACCAATTATTAATTAAGATAGAAAAGTCTTTGCTTAACCAATAAAAATTTCTGCCTTTAACTTGTTCTATGTTTTTACTAAAAAAGAAAAAAATAAAAATTGCTAAAAAAATTAGTAAAAATAAAAAAATTAATATAAATACTCCTCTCTCAGGATCACTCGCAAAAGTATGTACAGAATTTAGTATTCCAGATCTAACTAAAAAAGTTCCACTCATACTTAATGAAAAGGTAGAAATTGATAAAACAATTGTCCAAAGCTTAAGCAATTGTCTTTTTTCTAATACTAAAATTGTATGTAATAATGCGGTTAAAGAAAACCATGGCATTAAAGAAACATTTTCTACTGGATCCCAAAACCAAAAACCTCCCCATCCTAATTCGTAGTATGCCCAAATAGATCCTAGAAGTATGCCCAAAGTTAAAAATATCCAACTTACAAATACCCAATTTTTTATATGTTTGGCCCAAATAGTACCAAGGTTATTTTCTATTAATGCAGCCAAAGATGATGAAAAAATAATTGATGATCCAACATATCCTAAATATAGAATCGGAGGGTGAATTACTAATGCGGGATCCTGTAAGATTGGGTTTAATCCTAGACCTTCTTTAGGAGTCGGAAATAGATAGTCAAAAGGATTTGAGGTGATCAATAAAAATAAAAAAAATCCTGTAATTATTATCTGCTGAAAAAAAATACTCAGTAAACGATATTTTTTTGGTTGGCTTTTAGATTTTATAATAAATAAAAAAATAAATAAAGTTAATACCAGTAACCATAATAGTAAACTTCCTTCATGGTTTCCCCAGGCTCCAGCTATTTTATAAAAGATAGGTTTTGTTGTATGTGAATTATAATAGACAGTTTCATTAGAAAAATCTGACAGGATAAAACATAGAATTAGACAAATAAAACTCAAAATAACTAAAAATAGTTGTATTAAAGAAAAATGATAAATATTTAAATTTAAATCATTGTTTGATTTGCCTTTGATATACAAAAAAAATGAAAAAAATAATAAGTATATTGATATAAATAATCCAAAAACTAAAGAATAATAACCAATGTTATTAAATATCATTGTTTATCCTCAATTGCTTTTTTCACCTCTGGTGGCATATAATTTTCATCATGCTTAGCTAATATTTTTTTTGCATTAAAAAAATTTCTATCTTTCAAATAGCCTTCAGCAACTACTCCTTTTTCTTCTGCAAATAAATTGGGTATAGATCCTGAAAAAGATACTTTAATTTCACTTTTGTAATCAGTTATAATAAATAAAATTTCATTTGAATTAGTTTCAATTGAACCTTTTTTAACCATTCCTCCTATTCTCATTTTTTTTTGATTTAATTCTGGTAAAACTTTGACATCGGAAGGGGAAATAAAATATACAACGTTTTCTTCCAAAGATTTAAGAATTAAAAAAGTAGTTAGTAGAATTGCTAAAAATATAGTTGAAAAGAAAAAAAACCTTAACTTAACTTTTTTACCATACATTTATTATTTTAAAGTTAAATTTTTAAAGAAGAAGTATTAGATAATATTTCTTTATATTCTTTTTGTGCTTTAACTCTATCAGCTTTTTCAGTAATTAAATTAGAGAACTTTTTGTTAAATTTTACTTGTTCTTTAACAAGCTGAACTTTAATTACATAGTATAGAGTTGCAAAACTTACTAATGTAAAACAGAAAGCTGACCAAACGTAAATTCCGTATCCATTCATTAAAATGACATCATTAATCATATTCTATCTAGTCCTTTGTTCTTAATCTTTATCAGTTCTGTATTATATTTCATCAAAAATATCAAAAGAGAAAACAGAGCAAATGCCGCAGTCATAATGATTAATGGTAACAACATTGATTCGTGAATCGTTGATTTTGATAGAATATTTATTGATGATGGTTGATGTAGTGTTGACCACCAATCAACAGAAAACTTTATTATTGGAACGTTGACTACACCTATAATTGCTATTATTGATGTAACTTTATTAACGTTATTTGTATCAACTATTCTCCAGGCAATAATATACAATAAATAAAAAAGACCTAAAATAAGCATTGAGGTTATTCTAGCATCCCAAACCCACCAGGTCCCCCAGGTTGGTTTTCCCCAAATAGATCCTGTAACTAAAGCAATAATATTAAATACAAATCCAGATGGTGCTAAACTTTTAGCAACAAGAGGAAAAAATTTATTTTTAAAAATTAATATTGAAAACGAAAGTAAAGCTATTAAAGAAAATATTCCTAAGGATATCCATGCTGCAGGTACATGAACATACATTATTCTCACTGAGTCACTTTGTAAATAATCTTCAGGTGAAAGAAATAGTGCTTCTATTAAGCCAATAGAAATTATCACAATAAAAATAGCAAAAATATATTTTGGTGCTTTAGAAGTAAAAGAAAAAATTTTACTTGGTGAAAATTGATTAAACATTTGAAACTAATATATCAAAAATTTAAAAATTAAATTTTTTTTATAGAATATTTCTGACCAAGAATACTTTTGAGGGAGATAATAAAAGAAAATTAAGCATTCTTGATCAGAATTGTTATTCTTGTAACAATTTCATATGTCTAAGATTTGAACCAATTGTGTTTAAATAGTGATAATCAACTAATTTGATGGTTTGAAGTATCCAGAACCTTTTTTTCCTGAAAATATTTCATTAATTAGAGGATGTTTGATTGGCTCTTCAGAATCGTCATTCAAAAGATTTTGCTCTGATACATAAGCTTCGTATGTAACATCATCATTTTCTGCTAAGAGATGGTAAAATGGTTGATCTTTTCTTGGTCTTACGTTTTTAGGAATAGATTGATACCACTCTTCTGAGTTATTAAATTCAAAATCCACATCATAAATAACACCTCTGAACTCGAAATGTTTATGTTTTACTACATCACCAATTGAAAATTTTGCTTTTTGAACAGTCACACCCTAAATATGGATATTTAATTCAAAAAATCAATAAAAAAATTTATTTGTTTAAGAATTCTGTTAATATTTAATTGTGAATAAATCTTTATTTAAATTTGTCACTGATATTGGCCCATTGGTGATATTTTTTTACTTTTATTATAATAGTGGCAAAGATTTAAAAGTAGCAATACCTCCACTAATTGTCGCAACTATTGCTTCTGTATTATTTGTTTGGGTTTGGGAAAAAAAGATACCGATGGTCCCATTGTTAAGTGGAATTTTGGTTACTTTGTTTGGTGGTTTAACTATATATTTTAAAAATCCAATTTTTATCTACATGAAACCAACAATAATTAACATTTTGTTCGCTCTAGCACTTTTCTTTGGAAAATATTTTACAAACGAACCTATTCTAAAAAAAATTTTAGGAAAATCTTTACCGCTAAAAGATGAAGGGTGGAAAATTTTAAACAGCAGATGGATGTATTTCTTTTTTGGTCTAGCAATTTTAAATGAGTTAGTTTGGAGAACGCAGTCTGAGGAATTTTGGGTTAACTTTAAAGTTTGGGGAATGTTACCAATAACATTTACTTTTACAGCCTTTCAAATAGGATTAATAAATAAATACAAGTTAAATGAATAGAAATTTAAAGCTTGTAGTTAATAATATTTCTAAAGATGAAAATGAAAGATATTTTTTTGAAAAAAAAGAACTTAAAGTAATTCTTGATTTATACGCTAAAATGGTCTCGGAAGGGTCTTGGAAAGATTATGGTCTCTCTATATCTAGTAAACAAATAAGCTTTATTGTTTTTAAACATGCTACAGAAAATGCTATGTACAAAATTTGTAAAAATTTTAAACCAACAAATAAAAATCTAAGATATCTGATCACTGATACAAATGGAAAAGTTTTAAAAAATTCCTATGAACTTAAAAACCTTCTAAAAAATACAGATTGGAAAAGATTACAGAGATAAACTATCTTCTTTGGCCAAACAATCTTAACAACATAATAAATAAATTTATAAAATCTAAGTATAATGTTAAGGCACCCATAACAGCTTTCTTACCTATTAGCTCACCTGTATCAGATGCTGAATACATGTTTTTAATTTTCTGAGTATCATAAGCCGTTAAACCAACAAAAATTAATACGCCTAATATTGAAATAACAAAATACATCATCGATGATTTCAAAAATATATTAACTAGGGAAGCAATTATGATTCCTATTAAACCCATCATTAAAAATGATCCTAATTTTGTTAAATCTCTTTTAGTGGTATATCCGTAAATACTCATTGCTCCAAAAGTTGCTGAAGTTATAAAAAATACTCTTGTTACACTTAATCCTGTATATACTAATAGTATTGATGATAATGAAAGGCCCATCAATGATGCAAAAATCCAAAATGTGGTTTGAGCTTTTGCTGAGCTCATTTTATTAATTCCGAAACTCATGTAAAATACTATTCCTAATGGCGCCAACATTATTATCCATTTCAGACCTGATAAATAAATCGCATTCCCGATTTCAGTTAATCCAATTATTGCTCCATTGGCATCAGTTGCAACTGACATCTTAAATGTAAGCAAAGCTATAATTCCTGTTAACAAAACTCCAGTTGCCATATAATTGTATACTTTTAGCATGTAGGCTCTGAGACCTTCATCCATAACAACTGCTGTCTGCTGAGCTGTTTTTGTTTTGTTAAGTATGTTTTGTTTATTAAATTCCATAACTTTTATATAATAGCCTTTTACTATTTATTCAAGATATCATAAAAACCTTAAAAATATTAAATATTTAATGAATTATAAGAAATTAGGCACCACTGATATTGATGTTAGCACAATTTGCTTAGGAACCATGACTTGGGGTGAACAAAATACTCAAGAGGAAGGGTTTGATCAAATGAATTTTGCTTTGGATCAAGGAGTAAATTTTTGGGATACCGCTGAACTCTACTCTGTTCCACCAAGAGCAGAAACTTTTGGACATACTGAAATAATAATAGGGAATTGGTTTAAAAAAACCAAAAAAAGAGAAAAAGTTATACTTGCTACAAAAATAGCAGGACCCTCTCGTCCTTATCTAAGAGGTGGTGGTTATCAATATGATATTAAAAATATAACTGAAGCATTAGAAGGAAGTCTAAAAAGACTACAAACAGATTATATTGATTTATATCAACTTCACTGGCCTGAGAGAAATACCAATATGTTTGGAAAACTTGGCTATGAACACAATGATAAAAGTGATTGGAATAAATTTGAAGATGTTTTGGGAAATTTAAAAAAATTTATTGACCAAGGAAAAATAAGATTCGTTGGACTATCAAATGAAACTGCTTGGGGAGTTAAAAAATATTTAGAAATCTCAAAAGATCAAAATTTACCAAGAATGATGTCGGTTCAGAATCCTTATAGCTTACTTAATAGAACCTACGATATTGGTCTTGCAGAGGTTTCAATAAGAGAACAGATCGGTTTATTAGCATACTCCCCTTTGGCAAGCGGTTATCTTAGTGGAAAGTATAGGAATGAAAAATATCCTAAAGGATCTAGGATGGAAAGGGATTGGGATTTCTGGAAATATAGATACAATACACCTCATTTGAAAAGAGCTGTAGATGAATATTACAAGATAAGTGAGAAATACAATCTTAATATGAGTCAAATGTCTTTAAAATTTTGCGAAATCCAACCATTTATGACCAGTGTAATTATTGGTGCCACAACATTGGAGCAGTTGAAAACTGACATAGAAAGTGTAAATGTAAAATTAACTGATGAAATTATTAAAGAAATTAATGAAATTCAAAAAATTTACCCAAACCCATGTCCCTAATTAGATATTACATACTTTTATTTGTCATGCTTATATTTTGTAATCAAGCGTTTTCTGAAGAGCTAAAAAAAATTGGAAAATTTAAAGACTGGGAAGTGATGACAATAATAAGTGATTCTGAGAAAGTTTGTTTTGCACAATCAAAACCGGTATTACAATCTCCTAAGAAAAAAAATAGAGAGGCAAGACTTTTCGTTACATTTAGACCAATGGATAAGATCTTTGACGAAATTAGCACAACATCTGGTTACGATTATAATCTTCAAAATTCAATATATGCAAAGTCGGGAAAACGGAAATATAAATTTGATATAGCTCAAGAAAATTTTGCTTGGATTGCAGAAAATAAAATTGAAAAGAAAATGATTAAAGCAATGAAGAAAGGTTCAAGAATTATGGTTACTGGGTATAACAGATCTGGATCTCAAACAATTGATCACTATTCTTTGATGGGTTTTACAAAAGCTTATAATTCAGCAAAAAAAAATTGTAGTTAAATGTCGGATAATAAAATTCATAATATGTGGGCTATTCCTATTGGAGAGTTTTATAACCCTGAGCACAAAGAAATTAAAAATGATTTGATAAATTTTTTTAAAGAGTATGAAAATAGTTTTCCTGAAGGAAATTTAGATAGAGCATCAAAAGGATCTATTGAAAACCATGATTTATATGAGAGTAAATATAATTTACACCAACAAAAAAATCCTGCATTTGAAAAATTACTCAGATTTGTATCTCAGGGCTTCATAACTATGTCCAATAATTCAAATAAAAAAATTATTGAAGGAATGAAAGAAAAACCTAAATTTAATGTAGAAATAACAGAGTCCTGGTTCATTAAATATAATAAAGGGGGTTCAGTATTTCCTCATAACCATGGAGGAAGCTGGAGCTGCGTATACTATGTCCAAATAGGAGAGGACTCGAGTACGAAAAATGGCTCAACTTATTTCTTACGACCATATACTCCTGGAGGAAAAATTGATTTTGGAAGTCAAACTTATAGTTCAGAATTGACTGCCATAATGTCTGGTCAAGAAGGAAAATTAATTGTTTGGCCAAGTTTTTTATATCATGGATCACATCCATATTCTGGGGAAAAAAATAGAATAATAGTATCAGCAAATTCTAAAATAAATTTGATTTCAAATTAATGAAAAAAAAAATAGTTCTAGCGTACTCTGGTGGGTTAGATACCTCTATTATTTTAAAGTGGCTTCAGGAAAATTATAATGCAGAAATTATTGCTTATACTGCAGATATTGGTCAAGAAATAAATAAAAAAAAAATAATTAAAAATGCAAAAAAATTAGGTGTAAAAAAAATAATTATAAAAAATTTAAAAGATACATTTGTAAAAGATTATGTTTATCCAATGATAAGAGGACATGCAATTTACGAGGGGGTTTATTTGTTGGGAACTTCAATTGCAAGACCACTTATTGCCAAAGATCAAATAAGAGTTGCTAAAAAATTTAAAGCAAACGCTGTTTCTCATGGTTCCACTGGAAAAGGTAATGACCAAGTAAGATTTGAATTGGGATATCATTATTTTGGTTCAAAAATAAAGGTAATTGCACCTTGGAGAATTTGGAAACTTAAATCTAGAACTGATTTAATTAAATATGCAAAAAAGCACAGAATTCCAATTCCAAAAGATAAGAAGGGAGCTCCACCTTTTTCGGTAGATGACAATCTATTTCATACCTCAACAGAAGGAAAGATTTTAGAAAATCCAAAAAAATCAGCTCCGGAATTTATATTTCAAAGAACAATATCTCCAGAAAAAGCACCTAACAAATGTTCCTTTGTAACAATAGGATTTAAAAATAGTGATCCAATAAGTATTAATGGTAAAAAAATTTCTCCTTCAAAGCTTTTAGAAAAGTTAAATATTATTGCCGGAAAAAATGGAATAGGTAGAGTTGATTTAGTGGAAAATAGATTTATTGGAATAAAATCAAGAGGTGTTTATGAGACGCCTGGTGGTACACTTTTAATCAATGCTCATAGAGCAATTGAATCTGTAACATTAGATAAAGAAACAATGCATAAAAAAGATGAGATAGTGGCTAAATACGCAAAACTTATTTACAATGGATATTGGTATTCAAAAGCAAGATTTAAACTTCAAAAAATTGTAGACAAAAACAGAAATAAAGTAAATGGGACTGTTAAACTAAAGCTTTATAAAGGAAATATCATTATTGTTTCTAGACAAACAAAAAGTAAGGCTTACTCGATAAAAAGAGTTTCTTTCGAAGAAAATAAATCGTTCAAAAAATCAAATATTGAAAAATTTATTAATCTTCACAAAAAAAAATTAAAGTAGTTTATTATTTTTTTTTTTAACTACTTTTCGTGGATCCGGAATTTCTCCAAGTGTAAATCTCATAGTGTTAATTAAAACAAATCCTAGTGCCATCGATGATAATAGAATATAAATAAATTTCATAGTTTCGCTCTTAACGAAAGCCTCTAAATCAGCACCAAAATAAATTATATTCCAAAAAAGGAAAAAAAATATTTCATAAATTATTATTATTTTAAACATATATTTATTAAGTATTCTTAATTTTTTTTATTACAAATTTTATAGATTTATATTTTGTCGCAGCTAATTTAATTAGGGTTAATTTATTTAAGTGCGACAAAAAATACAAAGAACAAAAAATATATTTAAAATAGTTATAATTTTATAATGGAAAAAATTACTAAAAATCTTCAGCTACTTTTATTAACTATTATTTTAGTTAGTACAGTTATTGCTGTTGGAATTGAAATTAAAGCAATGATATTTAATCAATCTGTAACTTTGGCAGATTTATTATTATTATTTCTATATCTCGAAGTACTAGCAATGGTAAGAGTTTTTTGGGATCAACAATCAATAAGTATTACGTTGCCTCTACTTATTGCAATAACTGCATTATCAAGATTTATAATTTTGCAAGGAAAAGAAATGGACCCATCTGGTTTGGTATATGAAGCTGTAGCTATAGTTCTAATTTCCTCGGCAATTGTTATATTAAGATTAAGGCATAGTGATAAGCTTGGAATAAAACCAAAAAAAATTAAACGATAAATTTCAAAAAATGGATGCTAAGTATTTAATTTTTGGTGCGACTGGTTCGATTGGATCCAACTTAGCAGATCAACTTAAAAAATCTGGTTATGAGAATATTCATTTAGTTTCTAGAAATGTAAACGAACTTAAAAATATTTCAAATAAACTTGGTTACTCATATACAGTTGCAGATGTTTTAGAGGATAAATTTATCGAAAAAGTGAAATCCGAGATCAATAATATTAAAGGAATTGCATATTGTGTAGGATCTATTGACCTAAAACCGGTAAAAATGGTCAATGAAAAAGATTTTGAGAAATGCATGAAACTAAATCTTTACTCAGCTTTTGAAATTATAAAGACCTTTCAAGAAAGTCTTAAAAAGAATAATGGCTCAGTTATTTTATTCTCAACCGTAGCTGCTAAAAGAGGATTTTCAAATCACTCTATTATTGCTTCAACTAAAGCAGCCGTTGAGGGATTAACTGTTTCTCTTGCAGCAGAATTTGCTCCTTTTATAAGAGTAAATTGTATAGCTCCCAGTTTAACTAAATCTAAAATATCACAACCATTATTAAAAAATCTTCCTATGGCAGAAGGTATAGCTAAAGCTCATCCCATGAAGAGAATAGGTGAAGGTAAAGATGCCGCTGCAATGGCAAAATTTTTACTTACAGAAGAAAGTTCTTGGATAACAGGTCAGATAATCGGTGTTGATGGAGGAAGGTCTTCTTTAAAATGAAAAAAAGAAAAAAAAAAGAAATAAAACATTCAGTTCCAGCAATGTTTACAAGAAAGTATATTTATTATTACTATGCTTTCTTTTGGATTTTGTTAGTTGGGTATTTAATTTTAAAATAAAGTTTTATGCATTTTGAACCGTCAAGAGAGGCGGCAGTAAGTAAACTGAATTATTTTATAAATAACGGTTTAAATAACTATTCAAAATTGAGAAATTTTGATTTTGGTTCTGAAGATAGATCTAATATATCATGTCTGTCTCCATACATTACACATGGTATTATCAGCGAAATAGAAATAATAAAAAAATCACTTAATAAATATTCTTTTTTAATAAATGAAAAATTTATTCAAGAAGTTTTATGGAGAGAATATTGGAAAGGATGGTTGGAATTAAGACCAAAAGTTTGGTCAGATTTTATTATTGATTTGAACAATTTAAAACAAGAATACAATGAAAATAAAAATTATATTGAGGCTATAGAAGGTAAAACAAATATCGAATGTTTCAATACATGGATAAATGAGTTAAAAAATGATAATTATCTTCATAACCACGCACGAATGTGGTTTGCAAGTATTTGGATTTTTACTCTTGGTTTGCCTTGGCAACTAGGTGCAGAATTTTTTATGAAATACCTTTTTGACGGAGATAGTGCATCTAATACTTTGGGTTGGAGATGGGTTGCGGGTGTTCAGACAAAAGGTAAAAACTATGTAGCATCTGAATGGAATATAAAAAAATTTACTAATAATAGGTTTAAAAATATAAAACTGAATGAAAACCCAATCCCAGTAAGAGATGATAGAAATTATTCTATTATAAATAATGGTTTTGTTAATGCAAATTTAACAAATAATCAGGATCTATTAATATTTGAAAATAATCTGTTTTTTGAAGAAAGTGATTTTAAAGACCAATCATTTAAAAATATTTATTTTGTATTTAACGGGAATGAAACAAGACAAATAAAACTAGACGAAAAAGTTATAAATTTTAAAAAATCTCTAATTGACAATCAAATAATTAATTTAAAAAGTAAATCTTTAAAATGCAAAATGATAAATATTCATGATATAAAAAATACTAAGGAAAGTTTATTAGCATTATACCCATCAGTAGGTGAAAATCTTGACTACATCAATTCAAGCAATCTTAAAAATATTTCTTTTTTATATAGAAAAATTGACCAGTATTCTTGGAAATATTGCAATAAAGGTTTTTTTAATTTTAAAAATTATATACCAAAAATAATTAAAGAATTTGTTAATTAACAATTGTTTATTTTGAAAATTGTGAGATAAATAAATTATGAATAACCCACAAGTACTTAAAATAATTGAAAATTTAAAAGGTAGAAGAAATTATGAGGAAAAGAAAGCCTCAAAGTTAGGTTTCAGTTCGCTTTATGCTTATATTGAAGACAAAATACTAAAAATAAAAAAGCTAGAAGAAGCTAAAATTATTAATGAATCAAAAAAACAAGAAGAGATCAGAGAAGAAAAGAAATCAGAGAAAAAGAAAAGCTGTTCTTGTTGCTAGATAACTAGATTATAAGTTACTTTTTTTACATTTTTTTGAGCAATATTTAACTTTATACCAATTCAATCTCCATTTTTTTCTCCAGACAAATGGTCTTTCACATACTGGACAAATTTTGGAGGGTAAACTTTGTTTTTTCATCTAAGTTGTTTTTTATTTTTCAAAAATAAGAAAAAAGCAGCAATTTCATAACAGTAATGAAATAAAATAAATAAAGGCTTAATTGAAAAAATTTTTGCTAAAAAATTATATTTTGGAATTTTTGACCAAATAATAACAAAAGCTTTAGCACCTCCTATAACTTTTCCATCATCTATTACATGAAGTCGTCTTAATAATTCTTTCTGTGATTTAGATGTTAATTTTAAAGCTTCATCGTTATTCGTAATATCAATCCATTCTAAATTGGTATCAGCAATCTTTTTGTAATGATTTATCTCCAGTCTACAAACACTGCATGAGTTATTAAAAAAGACTTTAATTGCCATATGTATTTTTGTTTATAAATTTTTCAGCTTCAAACAGTATTAATTTTTTTCTTTCTGGTTTCATTTTATCAAAAATTCTTACCATCATAGAGAGTCTTGGATTTTTTAGAAAAAATGATCTATTTCTACTTATAAATCTCCAATAGAGTCCGTCCATAGTGTTACACCAATCACCCTTTTTAAAATCCATCATTTTCATAAAATAACTTGATCCACAAATATATGGTTTGGTTGCAAAAATTCCCCCATCACTAAATAAACCCATTCCATAAACATTTGGGACCATCACCCAATCAGATGAGTCTACAAACATTTCCATAAACCATTTATAAACAAGTTTAGGCTTCAATTCACATAAGTTCATAATGTTGGAGAGTATCATCAATCTCTCAATATGATGGGACCAACCATGATGTAATGCATTTTTAATTGCGTAATCTAAAGGTGGTAGTCCTGTTGTGCCTTCGTACCATGAATCTTTCATCTTTCTATTTTGTTTAAAGAAATTTCTTGTCTCCATTTCATCGCTGTACTTTTGATAAACACCTCTCATAAATTCTCTCCATCCAATAACTTGTCTCACATAGCCTTCTAATGAATTAAGTCTAATTTTATTTTTTTTATGAAATTCTAAAGTTTTAGAGATTATAAATTCAGGAGTTATAAGTCCTAAATTTATATATGGACTTAGTGCACTGTGGAACAATATATTGTTTCTTTGATCAACCGCATCTTCATAATCACCAAATAAATTTGATTTTTCTTTTAAGAAAAAATTTAGAAGTTTAACAACATCATTATACTCTGTTGCAAACCAAAAATTTTTAGTTCTTCCTGGATGGTTTTTAAACATTTTTTCAATAACAGATTTCAAATTTTTTGTGTGTTTTGTTTCAGCTAAACTTGGAAACTTTTGTACTTTTATATTTTTTGGAAGTTTCCTTCTATTATCCTCATCAAAACTCCATTTGCCTCCTTCAGGATTTCCATCTTTATTCATTAATATATTTAACTTTTTTCTTGTATCTTTATAAAAAGTTGCCATAGAAGGTTTTTTATTTTTTGATAAGTAATTATTAAATTCATCTCTAGAATTTAAAAACATTGGTGATTTAATTTTATTCCAAATAAGACTATTTTTTTTAACAAAATTTTGTAATTTGTTCTCAAAAAATTTATCTTCAATTTCAAAGCTTGTGATTTCTTTAATTTTTTTTAGTTTAATAACTTTTTTAACTTTCTCTAAATAATCTTTTCTAAAATCACTTGAGTCAATTTTTATATATTCAACTTTGAATTTATTTTTTTTTAGAAGATCTAAATGAGATCTCATTGCAGATAAAAATAGTAGAATTTTTAATTTATGATGTTTCTCGTAAGTACATAGCCCATAATCTTCAGCCATAAAAAAAATATGGTCATTTTTAAAATCATTTAAATATTTTAATGGAAATAATTGATTTCCTAATATGAAAAATAACTTCATACAGAAATTATAAATAATTTAATTATAAAAATTAATTAGATTTTTTGAAGCACTCAATTATATTTTTAAGAATACAAGCAATTGTCATTGGTTCAACTCCACCTGTACAAGAGTTAATGCTTTTGCAACTTAATAAATTTTCTTAAGATTACATTCCTTGAAAACATTGGGCAAAGGGAACGACTCTACTTGGCTTATAAAATTCCAGATTACTAAAGAAAGTTCATGGATTACTGGACAAATTATTACTGTTGATAGTGTTAGATCTAGATTATTCTAAAATTAATGGATGAATTTGAAAAAGCAAAGTCACATTTTGATAAAGGAGTAGAGTTTTTTCAAAACAATGACTTTAAAAAAGCAAAAATCAGTTTTTTAGATTGTCTAAAACTTGCGCCTAAAAGTCAACCAGCTTTAGAAAATCTTGCAAAAACATATATTGAGCTTGAACATTTTGATGAAGCAGAAAAAAAACTTATTTATTTAATTTCACTAAATAAACAAAATGATGAAATTGCTTATAAACTTTTATTAAAAATTTATATATTTCAGAATAATTATATTAAGATAGAGCAGTTTTCAAAAAAAGCTATAGATCAAAATAAATTCGATAGTGAATCTAAAGTAAAAAGTTACCTTTTTTATCCCAATTTTTTTTTTTCAGAAAATGAAATTCAAAAAGTTAGAAAAAAATTCACAGAAAAAATTTCAAATCTTGAGATTAAAAAAAAGTTACCTGAGCTTGATATATCTCAATATATTTTAAAACCAATAAATTTTGAACTTTCTTATGATGGCAATGATAATTTAGAAATTAATAAAAAACTTCAAAATATCTATAGTGACATCTATCCAATAATAAAAAGACTAAATAATCAAGATTTTATAAAAAAAAAAAATCGAAAAATAAAAATAGGTTTTATTTCTGAGTTTTTTACAGATCATACAATTATGAAGTTATTCAGAGGAATTATTTATAAATTAAATAAAGATATTTTTGAAGTTTATGTGTTTCACTCTGATAAAACACGTCCAGGAAAAAAATTTAAAGAAATTAAAGAATATGTAATTTTATATAATTATGAAAATATTATTTTACCAAATCAATTTGAAGAAAAAGTTAAAAAAATAAGAGAAAAAAATTTAGATATTCTTTTTTATCCAGATATCCACATGTCAACAAGCTTATATTATTTGACAATGGTTAAATTAGCAAAAACACATATTACCTCATGGGGTCATCCTGAAACTACTGGAAATGAAAATATAGATTACTTTTTGTCATCAAAATATTTGGAAGCTGACAACTATGAGAAAAATTACTCTGAAAAAGTAATATTAGCAAATTATTTGCCGATGTATTTTTACAAACCAAAAATACAAAACCTACTAGATAAGGATCAATTGTCAAAAAAAAATATTTATTTTTGTTCTCAATCGTTAATAAAAATGCATCCAAGATTTGACGAATTTATAAAGAAGATTCTTAAAAAAGATAAAAGAGGAAAAGTTATTTTTATAAAAAATAAAAATAAATATTTAACAAATCAATTTGTTGAAAGACTTAAAGGGAATACCAATGAAAACTTTGACCGTATTGAATTTATTGATCCTTTGGATACTGAGGAGTATATTAATAAATGTGGTTCGGCCTCAGTATTATTGGATACTTTTTGGTTTGGAGCAGGAAATAGTTTTCATGAATCTATGTTTTATGGCACTCCAACAGTAACTTTACCTACTCATTTAATGAAAAGTAGAATTGTGACTGGCTCCTATAAACAAATGAAAATTAATGACGCACCAATCGTTAGTGATATTGATAGTTATGTTGATAGAAGCATTGAATTGGCAAATCTTGAAATTACTAAAATGTTAGATCTTAAAAATTACTACAGAGAACAAGCAGATAAATTACTCTACGAAAATGAAAATATCATCAAAGATTTAGAAAGAATATTTAAAATTATGGTTAATTAGAGATTACAATTTAACTGATCTTTTAAAACACTCAATAGTATTTTTAAGAAGACAGGCGATTGTCATTGGACCAACTCCCCCAGGTACGGGTGTTAAAGCTTTTGCAACTTTAGAAACTTCTTCAAAAGCAACATCACCAACAATTCCCTTTTCTGTTTTATTAATTCCAACATCAATCACAATTGCATCCTTTTTAACCCAATCACCTTTTACAAGTTCTGGGATTCCTACTGCAGCAACTATAATATCCCCTTTTAAACATTCACCTTTTAAATCCTTTGTTTTAGAATGTGTAATTGTAACTGTACAATTTTCCTTTAAAAGAAGTTGTGTCATAGGTTTTCCATTTAAATTAGATCTTCCAACGACTACTGCTTTTTTCCCATTTAGATTTGGTTCAATTTTTTTTATTAATAAATAACATCCAAGTGGTGTACATGGTATTGAGCTTTCGTAACCTGAAGATAGATTTCCAACATTCATGGGGTGAAATCCATCAACATCTTTTTCTGGTAAAATTGCTTCAATAACTTTTTGTTTATTTATATGTTTAGGCAGAGGAAGCTGTACTAGAATACCAGATATAGTTTCATCTTTGTTAAGCTCATAAATTTTATCTAAAACTGTTTTTTCATCTACAGAGTCTGGATATTTTATAATCTCAGACTTCAGTCCAACTTCATTTGCAGATTTTTCTTTATTTCGAACATATATTTTGCTTGGTGGATCTTCACCAATTAGGATTACAGTCAGACCTGGAACTTTATTATATTTTGATTTTAGATTAAAAACTTCTTGTTTGAGTTCTTCTCTAAGTTCGGCAGCTACTTTTTTACCATCTATTAAAATCATATTTTAATTAAATATTATTGGTGCTAAATATAGCTTCATACACATTTCTATGAACCATATCAATATAAGAAGGATAATTGGAGAAATATCAAAAGCTCCAAGATTGGGTAAAATTCTTCTGATCCTATTCAAAATAGGATCTGTAAGTTTATAAGTAAATTCTAAAATTGAATAAACAAATCTATTCTGTGTGTTCAAAATATTAAACGCAATCAACCAGCTGATAACAACATTAACTATTACAACATACGAATAAAGTTTCAACAATTGAAGAATAAGATAAAAAATTGCGATCATTTTTTTTCAACATAAATTGATTGACTTGGAAATGCAAAGGAGGCTTTATTTTTTTCTACAATTTCTTTAATGGAAATAGCCAGTCTTTCCTTAACAGCCAGCCACTCCTCCCAATCGTCTGTTTTTGTAAAACATCTAATATACATATCAATCGAACTTTCTGCGAATTTATCAACTCTAACGGCATACCCTAGTTCAGGTTTATAATCTTTGTTTTTTTTAATGTAATCCTCTATTTGATCTCTTACTGATTTGAGTTGATCGATAGTAGTATCATACTGTAAATTTATTACCCAACTTATAATCCAGTTTGTTGTCTGGCTAATATTAATTACTGCATTTTCTGCAAATTGAAAATTTGGAATTATTGCAATTGATTTATCGAACTTTCTTATAACAGTAGATCTAAATCCTATTTTTTCTACAATTCCCTCAATTATACCTTCAACCAAAATCCAATCTCCAATTTTAAATCTCTTTTCAACTAAGACTAAGATTCCAGAGATTAAATTTTTAAAAAGATCTTGTGCACCTAATGCTACTGCTACACCAAATAATCCTAGTCCCGCAATGATAGGGCCTATTTTTATACCCCAAAGTTCTAGTACAGCTGCAAGACCTAATATGAATATTAAAATTTTTAACGATTTAATAATCCAACCAATTAACTCTCTTGTTAAAATTTTATTTAAACCACTTAAAATATATGAAATAGGTTCAATTATTTGATGTATAACCCAAAAAATAAAAATTGTAATTAAAGTTCGATTAATTGTATCTACTATTTCTCTACTTCCCTCCGAAAAAGACATGTAATAACTAGCAATAAAAAAACCTATTACTATTGGTAAGAATCTTGCTGGTCCTTGCATTGCAGAAACAAACGAGTCATCAAATTTATTTGAAGTACGTTTAGCAATCTTTTCTAATCTTTTAATAATTAATTTGCTTAAAATTCCTCTAAAAACTAAAAAAACTAAAAATATTCCAACACCAATTAATATTTCAAATATATCTACTCCTAATATCCCCCTTTCCCAGACAGAAACAAATAGTACTTTAAAATTATTAAATAAATCCATAGTTAAATTTTATATAACAAATATTCTTCTTCGCCAGGACTAAATATAAATATTTTTTTCCATTTAATCTTATTTAGCATTGATGAGGTTTTTTCACTCATACACATTAAGTTTGTATTCATCCAGCAATCATTCAATTTATGGTTATTAATTAGTTTTAAGAAGTTTAATGCACTATTATTTGAGTAAATGTAAACAATATCTGGAATATTTGCTTTCAAGCCATTTACAAATTTATCATCTAAACTTTCAGTCGGTTTTGTTTTATAATTAACTATTCTTTTAATATCATAGCCATTTAAATTTAGTTCTTTATCAATTTCGTTAGAAATTGTTTCTCCACTAAAATATAAAATTTTACCATCTGATGAATTGAAATTTTGTAAAATAATTTCTTTTAAATTTCTAACATTTCCTTCTGCCGTAATAACATTTTGAAATCCGAGACTTAAAGCTTTTTTTTCAGTTGCAATTCCAACACAAAAACAAAATATGTTTTTATTTATTTTTTTTATTTCTAAAAATTTTAAACTATTTGCACTAGTAAAAATTAAAGCCTTATAATTATTAAAGTTTATTTCATCAAATTTTACTTTTTCTATTTCTATCAATGGCATGTGTGAAACTTTATGTCCTAAATCTTTAAATCTTAAAATCATTTCTTTACTATCATCCAAAGGTCTAGTCATTAAAATATGCATATTATTTTTTATAATTACCACTTGATTGTTTTTTTAAATTCTCTCCAATTTCTAAACCCAGTTCATAGGCATGTGTAATATTTTTAGAATCTTCATAATAAAATCTTTCTTTCCCGTCTAAAGAAAAAAGTTCTGCTTTAAGGTTAATAGTTTTATCATAAATGTGTGAAATCGCACCAACTGCAGTTTCGCAATCTCCATCTAAAATTTTTAAAACATTTCTTTCCGCTTGGGCACTTATAAAAGTATTTAAATGATTTGCTTTTTTTAGCATCTTATTAATTTTTTTATCTTTTTCTCTACATTGCAAAGCTATTACTCCTTGTCCAGCACTTGGTATTATCTCATCAACAGATAGAATTTCTGAGATGTGTTCATTTAAATTTAAGCAGTCAATTCCTGCATATGATAAAATTATAGCATCATATAATTCTTCATTTAATTTATTTATTCTTGTATCTACATTTCCCCTAATCAACTCATACTTTAAATCATTTCTAATATTTCTTAATTGAAATTCTCTCCTAAATGATGATGTTCCAACAATAGAGTTGTATTTAAGGTCCTTAAATTTGATATTATTTTTAGAAATTAAAACTTCTCTTGGATCGTTTCTTTTTAAAAAACAATTAGTTACCAATCCATCTGTCTCCAAAGATGGCATATCCTTTAAAGCATGAACTGCTATATCTATTTCATTATTTAATAATTCTTCTTCTATTTTTTTTGAAAAAAGTCCTTTACCTCCAATTTCTGATAATCTTTCTTTGTGATGAATATCTCCAGCGGTGGTTATTTTTTTTATTTCAATATCTTCAATTTTATATTCAGGATTAGATTCCAAAATTTGATTTTTAGCTTTTTCAGCATAAATCAAAGCTAATTTACTTCCTCTAGAACCAATAATAATTTTTTTGTTTTTCATTTAACTAATTTATACTTCGCATTTATATTCAGAAATAATATTTATTAAAAACTAACTTATGTCAAAAAAAACTATAATACTTGGAATTGAAACAAGTTGTGATGAAACAGCTGTCGCAATAATTAAGGAAAATGGAAGTAACTCACCTAGAATATTATCAAATATTATATCTAGTCAGGTAAATATTCATAAAGAATTTGGAGGTGTTGTACCTGAACTTGCTGCCAGATCTCATGTTGAAAAAATTGATTTAATAGCCAAAAAAGCAATTGAGGATAGTGGTATAAGTTTACATAATATTTCGGCTGTAGCTGCTACTGCCGGACCAGGTTTAGTAGTTTGTTTATCAATAGGATTAAATTTTGGTAAAGCAATATCATCATCTTTGGAAATACCTTTTATAGGAGTGAACCATTTAGAAGGTCACGCATTAAGTCCAATGTTACACTCAAAATTAAAATATCCATATTTACTTCTTTTAATTTCTGGTGGTCACAGCCAATATTTGAGTGTTAATGGTCTAGGAAATTATAAAAGACTTGGAACAACAATTGATGATGCTTTGGGAGAAGCCTTTGACAAAACTGCAAAAATTTTAGGAATTGAATTCCCAGGGGGTCCAAAATTAGAAAAATTTGCAGAAAAAGGTGATCCAAATAAATTTGATCTTCCAAAACCTATAATTAATAAAGGTGGATGTAATCTATCGTTTGCAGGATTAAAAACAGCTATATTAAGAATTTCAAAGACAATAAAAACTCAACAAGAAAAATGTGACCTTGCTGCATCTTTCCAAAAAACAGTAGAGGAAATCTTATGCACCAAAACAAATGTTGCATTTAAAGAATTTAAAAAATTAAATACACAAAACGAATATTCCTTTGTAGTAGCTGGAGGTGTCGCTGCTAACAAAGGGATTAGAAAAAATTTAATTAAAATTAGTAATGAAAATAATTTCAAACCAATTTTTCCGGAAATTGATTTATGTGGTGATAACGCAGCAATGATTGCGTATGTAGGTTTAGAAAAATTTAAAATGAAACAATTTGATAATTTAGATTTACCTGCAAATCCAAGACTGGCTTTAGATAAGAGTGCAAAATTTTTAAAAGGCGCAGGTGTTGTAATATAATAAAAGGATAATTAAAAAATAATCTTATGAAGTATTGGTTATTAAAATCAGAGCCAAATGTTTGGTCAATTAATCAACAAAAAAAAATGGGTACTAAAGGTGCTATTTGGGATGGTGTTAGAAATTTTCAAGCAAGAAACAATTTAAAAAAAATGAAAAATGGAGATTTATGTTTTTTTTATCATTCAAATATTGGAAAAGAAATAGTTGGTATTGTTAAAGTTATTAAAACTGCTTTTTTAGACCCTACAGATAAAAAAAAACTATTTTATGCAATAAAGGTTAATTTTGTGAAAAAGCTTAAATATCCAGTTTCACTCGAAAAAATCAAAAAACACAAGTATCTTAAAAATTTAGCTCTTATAAAACAGTCTAGATTATCTGTAATGTCAATAGACACTAAAAGCTGGAAAATCATTTTGAAGATAGGTAGTATTAAACAAAAAAATGCCAAAAAAAAAGCCAGGAAAAAAAATTAAATCTAGAAAAAGAAAGATTAATAAATCTGGTCAGGATTCAAGTGAATTAATCTACAAAGTTAAAAAGGAATGGATTAAAAAAGCTACTATAAAAAAATCAGCTTACGAAAAAAAATATAAAACTTCGATTAAAGATAATGAGACTTTCTGGAAAAAGGAAGGAAAAAGAATCACTTGGATAAAACCATATACGAAAATAAAGGATGTAAAATATAGTAAGTCTGATGTTCATATTAAATGGTATTATGATGGAACTTTAAACGCATCTGCAAACTGTATAGATAGACACTTAAAAAAAAATAAAGATAAAACTGCAATCATTTGGGTAGGAGATGATCCAAAAGTAAGTAAAAAAATAACATACAAACAACTTCATCAAGAAGTATCTAAAGCTGCGAATGGATTAAAAGAATTAGGTGTCAAAAAAGGTGACAGAGTAACGATTTATTTAACTATGATACCTGAATTAGCATACACTATGCTAGCATGTGCTAGAATAGGGGCAATTCATTCAATAATATTTGGTGGTTTTTCGCCTGATAGTATTGCCGGTAGAATTAATGATTGTAAATCAGATTATGTAGTTACTGCTGATGAAGGAATTAGAGGAGGAAAAAAGATTCCATTAAAATCTATTACTGATGAAGCTTTGGTAAATTGTCCTAACGTAAAGAAATGTATAATTGTTAAGAGAACTGGAAATCGAATTAATTGGGATGAAAGCAGAGATGTCTGGTATCATAAAATGATAAAAAAAGTTTCCTCAGAGTGTATTCCGGAAGAGATGAATGCTGAAGATCCTTTATTTATTTTATATACATCTGGATCCACAGGCAAACCTAAAGGAGTTTTACATACAACAGGTGGATATATGGTTTACGCTTCAATGACCCATCAATATATTTTTAATTATAAATCAAAAGATATTTATTGGTGTACAGCAGATATAGGTTGGATTACTGGCCATAGCTATATAATTTATGGGCCATTATCTAATGGAGCAACAACTATAATGTTTGAAGGAATACCTACTTATCCTGATACATCCAGGTGGTGGCAAATTGTTGATAAATACAAAGTAAATATATTTTACACTGCACCAACAGCAATAAGAGCACTTATGAGGGAAGGTGAAGGACCTGTTAAAAAAACATCTAGAAAAACATTAAAATTATTAGGCACAGTTGGAGAGCCAATTAATCCTGAGGCATGGCAATGGTATTATAAAACTGTGGGAGATTCTAGATGCCCAATAGTAGATACATGGTGGCAAACTGAAACTGGTGGTATTTTAATTAGCCCTCAAACAGGAGCAATAGATTTAAAACCAGGGTCAGCAACAAAACCTTTCTATGGCATTAAACCAGTAATAGTCGATAAAGATGGAAATGTGCTTAAAGGAGAAGCGCAGGGAAGGCTGTGTATAGCTCAGTCATGGCCAGGACAAATGAGAACAGTGTATGGAGACCACAATAGATTTATTGAGACATATTTTTCACAATTTGATGGAAAATATTTCACAGGAGATGGATGTAGAAGAGATAAAGATGGATACTACTGGATCACAGGAAGAGTGGATGATGTGATTATTGTATCTGGTCATAATTTGGGTACTGCCGAAATAGAAAGTGCTTTCGTAGCACATTCAAAAGTAGCTGAAGCAGCTGTTGTAGGTTATCCCCATGATATTAAAGGTAATGGTTTATATTGTTATGTAACTTTAAATGTTGGTGAAAATCCAGATGGAGAATTGGAGAGAGATTTAAAACTTTGGGTTAGAAAACAAATTGGTCCTATAGCAACTCCTGATTTTATTCAATTTGCACCTGGACTTCCAAAAACTAGATCAGGAAAAATAATGCGTAGAATTTTAAGAAAAATTGCTGCAAATGAACATGAAGAACTTGGTGATACAACAACCTTAGCTGATCCAAGTGTAGTAAAAAGTTTAGTTAATAATAGAAAAAATATTTAAATTCTAATTAATTTTGCAAATTCATCTTGGACATTTTCCCATTTTAATATCATAGAATTTAAAACTATTTTTCTATCTAAAGTCTTTAATTCTTTAGCTACAGGTGACCATTCATATAAAGCTAAAGCACTTTCATTAAATGGCCAAGAATTATAATATTTTTTCCAATCTATTTTATTCAATCTTTCTTGAAATTTATTTTTACCCCTTAAAGCGACTTCTTCGGGCATTCCATTTTTAATTTCATTATTTATGATTTCTTCATATATTTTTTTTGATATAGATGTATTATTATAATTGTAAAATACATTAAGATAAGAAATTGTATAAAATGTAAGATCTTGAAGAGCAATAGAATATATATTCCACTTTGCTTTGTTGATAGATGACAAAAAAATTTCATCATCAAACATCAAAACATATCTTGTTCCAATTCTGGTCTTTAAATATCCATACAATGTAACTTGGGAAACCCATGAAGATTTTTTTTGAATAAATTCTGCAAGATCTTGGTTGTTTTTAATTTTTTTTTTTGGAATAAATGCTTTAAATAAAGAAAGTAGATAAAGTTTAAAATCTTCAAGCTTTATGTCTTTTAAATTAAATCTATACTTAAGAGCCATTTTCTAGTTGAAGTTGATTTATATTATATAAACCTTGATATTTCTAGGATTTTTAAGGGTTTAATTATTATACAATATAAGTATGCTCTCGTTTTTTAACCTTATAGGGAGAATAAATATGTCAAAACAAGCAAAACACTGGGAGAAAACTAGAAACTTGCTATTTATAACGTTAGCAATCTGGTTTGTTTTCTCAATTGGCATCTTTTTCTTTGGTGCCGAAATGGAAGCATCTAGTTTTAGACCTTTTGGATATCCGCTGTCATATTACATGACATGTCAGGGGTCTCTTGGAATTTTTGTAATACTAATTTTTTGGTTTGCAAATAGACAAGAAAAAATAGATGAAGAATTTGGTTATACTGAAAGAGAGGATGACTAGATGATTAAAGGAAAATTTATAGACAATTTGCCTAAAGTTTATGGAATATATACTGGAGGATTTCTAGTTTTCATAATCTTAATGGCAATTGCTGAGCAAGCTGGAATGTCTGCGAAATTAATAGGTATCTTTTTCGTTGCTTTCACTGTTTCAATCTATGCAATAATTGGTTACTTATCTCGTACGCTTCAACTAGATGCGTACTACGTAGCAGGAAGACAAGTTCCAACTGTATTCAACGGAATGGCAACTGCAGCAGACTGGATGTCTGGAGCATCGTTCGTTGCAATGGCAGGAGGAATTTACTTTAAAGGCTATGGATATATGGCTTTATTGGTTGGATGGACAGGTGGATACGTACTTGTTGCATCTTTGTTAGCACCTTACCTTAGAAAATTTGGATGTTATACAGTTCCAGATTTCATTGGTACAAGATACGGTGGTAACTTAGCGAGAGTATGTGCCGTAATAGTCTTAACAGTAGCTTCATTTACTTATGTGACTGCACAAATTAATGCGACAGGAACAATTGCTTCTGTAGCATTAGATATTCCATTTGGAATTGCAGTTTACGTTGGTTTAGCAAGTATATTACTTTGTTCTATGCTTGGTGGAATGAGAGCGGTTACATGGACGCAAGTTGCACAATACATTGTGTTAATTATCGCTTACTTACTACCTGTGTTCTGGATTAGTAATAAAATGGGTGCAGGATTTTTCCCACACCTTATGTTAGCAGATGAAGTTGCTAGGATTGCTGAACTAGAAACTCAATTTGGTTTAGGAACAGTTAAAAACTCTGCGGCTGACTTAGCTACAGTACCAAAAGGTTTAGCTGGAATCACTAAAGCTCATTCTGAAGTTAACACTACGCCTTGGAAATTTATTTCATTAGCTGTGTGTATGATGGCTGGAACAGCTTCATTACCTCACGTTATGATGAGATATTTTACTACTCCAAGTGTAAAAACTGCTAGAAGATCAGTAGGTTGGTCACTATTCTTTATATTCCTTCTTTACTGCTCAGCACCAATGTTAGCTACACTATCAAAACTATCATTAATGGATCCAAATTTAACAACTGGAATTATTGGTAAATCAATTGCTGAAGTACAGGCAATAGATTGGTATCAAAATTGGAACCAGGCTAATTTGATGTTCATCAGTGACTTTAACGGAAATGGAACACTTGAATTAAATGAGTTTTTCATGGGTGGTAAAGCTGTAGTATTAGCAACACCAGAGATTGCGGGACTACCTTATGTAATTTCAGGATTGGTTGCTGCAGGAGGTATGGCTGCTGCCATGTCAACTGCTGATGGTTTAGTTTTAGCAATTGCGAATGCTTTATCTCATGACTTGTACTACAAGATCATTGACCCTAAAGCAGAGACTAGGAAAAGACTAATTGTTGCAAGGGTACTACTTTTCATAATTGGTTTTGCTGGAGCATCTATTGCTGCTCTTGAAATTCAAGGTATCTTAGGTTCGGTTATCTGGGCTTTTGACTTTGCAATGTCAGGGTTATTCTTCCCACTTGTATTAGGTGTATGGTGGAAGAGAGCAAATGCGCCGGGAGCAGTTGCTGGAATGCTACTAGGTCTACTTTCTGGTACTGCGTATCTAATTTGGGTACGTAATGGAGGAGCTGGATTCTGGGGGATAACTCAACTTACCTTCGGAATAGTTGGATCATTAGTTAGTTTAGTATCTATGGTTGTAGTTAGTTTAATGACTAAAGCGCCAGATAGTGCTACTCAAAAAATGGTTGATGAAGTACGTATACCTAGTGGTAGAACAGTACTTGGTAAACAACATTAAATAATATCATTTTAAGGGGCGAACTCTATCGCCCCTTACAAATTGCAAAATACAAATTTATGTCCGCAAATTTTCACCCTTTAGTTTATTTGATTGATTATATTATGGGGGTAATAATGTGGACTTTAATTGGTAGAGTAGGAATGAATATTTTTCAAAGGGAAAACTCTGAGTTTTTTTTTATGAAAGTATTTGTAAAACTAACAGACCCATTGATAAATATATTTAAGCCAATTACCCCATCTTTCATTATTAAGCCTCTAATTCCACTTTACGTAGCATGGTTTTTTTATATGTTTAGATTTTACCTAATGCCATATTTATTGGGTTATTCTGTCATGGGAATGCTATCATTTCCTTTAGAAAGCGAAATTGCAATACAAATTTATCAAATTTTTGGAAAAAACTAATTCAAATTAAAAAACAAAATTGATACTAGTATTCTAGTAATCAATGAAAAAAATAAAAATATCCCCATCTATACTTTCGGCTGATTTCAGCCAACTTGGTAATGAAATAAAAAAATTAGAAGAAGGAGGTGCTGATTTAATACACGTTGATGTAATGGATGGGCACTTTGTTCCAAATTTAACGATTGGTCCACCTGTAATTAAAGCGCTAAGAAAATATACTAAAATACCCTTTGATGTACATTTAATGATTGCTCCAGTTCATAAATATATTAAAGATTATGCTGAAGCTGGAGCAGATATTATTACTGTTCATCCAGAAGCAACTGAAAATTTATTAGAATCAATTAATCATATTAAAAAATTAAATAAAAAAGTTGGAGTTTCACTCAACCCTGATACAAAAATAGATGTTGTTTTAGATTATTTGGATAGAATCGATCTTATTTTAATCATGAGTGTATATCCAGGATTTGGAGGACAAAAATTTATGCCTGAAGTTGTAAAAAAAATTGAGGGATTAAATCAAATCAAGATAAATAAAAAATTGAATTTTGATATTGAAGTAGATGGTGGAATTAATTTTTCTAATTATAAAATTGTAGTTGATGCTGGTGCAAATATTTTGGTTTCAGGAACAACTATTTTTAAAGAAAATAATGGAGATATAAAAAAAAATATAAGCACACTTAAATTGGTCTAAGAAATGGTTTTGAAAAATTCTTTAAACTATATAAATGAATTTTTTTTTTATATAACTAGCAGAATAAGAAAAATTTACCTTAAATCGTCTTTATATAATAAAAAAATATCAAAAATTAATAATAATTCTTTATACTATAAACCGAGTCTTAAAATTTTAAGCTGTCTCATAAAATACGATAAAAAAAAATATAACGTTGAGGATTTTTATTTAAATTCAATTTGGAAAAATGAAAAAATAAATGAAAATGATTATAAAAAGCTACATAGTTTTTTTTGGCTATTTACTCTAGACTTAAAATCTTCAAAAAAATTGACACAATCCATAATACTTAACTGGATTGAAAATAACGAAAATTTTAATCAAAAAAATTGGGAAATCGATATTTTATCAAAGAGAATAATATCTTGGATATCTAATTCGAAATTAGTTTATGAGGAAAGCTCAGACCAATACAAAAATAAATTTAATTTTATAATAAACAAACAAATAAATCATTTAATTAATGAAATTAATAGATCAGAGTTATTTAATAATAAAATGTTAGGATGCACAGCAATTATTTTATCTGGTTTATCATATAATGATCAAAAAATATTAAATTATGGACTTAATTTATTAAAAAAAATAAATAAATTTAATTTTGATACTGAGGGTTTTCCTAAGTCTAGAAATTTAAGACAATTAACATTCTATTTAAAACATTTTATATTAATTAGAGAACTTTTGAAAGAATCTCAAAATGAAATTCCTACTTATTTAGATGAAAGTATATTTTATCTGGGTCAGGCATATAATTATATTTGGCAATCAGCTAAATTAAACTTTCTTTTTAATGGAAATCATGAGGCGGATCATTCAGATTTTGATAAATATTTAAAAACTCACGGATATAAATTTAAAAATATAAATGGTAATGAGGTGGGAGGTTATTCATGCTTAAAAAATAAAAACATATCATTAATAATAGATGTCGGTTCATCACCAGATAAAAAATTTTCTCAAAATTATCAGTCTGGTCCACTTTCCTTTGAAATGTTTTGCTCTGGTAATAAAATTATTACTAACTCAGGTTTTTTTCAAAATTATAAACATCAGTTAAATAGTATTTCAAAGTCAACAGCAGCTCACTCAACATTAATTCTTGATAATAATTCAGTAAATAAATTTAAAAAACAAAATAATGCAGATACAGTAGTTGATGATAGTTTTAAAATTTTCGATAAGAAAATTATTATAGAAAAAAATAATTGGAAAATTTCAGCATCTCATGATGGTTATCAAAAAAAATATGGAATAATACATAAAAGAGAACTTGAGTACTTAATTGATAAAAATACTTTAACAGGAAAAGATTTTCTTTTAAAAAGAAAAAATTTTAAAACGTGTAATTTTGAAATAAGATTTCATCTTTATCCAAATACTAAGGTTACAAAAACACAGGACAAAAATGTAGTTTTAATTGAATTAGAAAATTCAGGATGGAAATTTTCTTGCAAACATTATGCTATTGATATCGAAACAGGTTTATTTTTTGGAAGAAAAAATAAATATGTTGAAAATCAAAATATTTTTATATCGGGTATAACACAAAATAATGATCAAGAAATTTTATGGGAAATAAAAAAAATATAATGAAGAAAAAAAAAGCATTAATATCAGTTTATGAAAAAACAAATCTAATAAAAATTCTTAGAAGTTTTAGAAAGCATAATATTGAATTAATAAGTTCTGGTGGAACCTATAAAGAAATAATTAAGTTAGGTTATAAATGTGAAGAAATATCAAAATTTACTGGTATGCCTGAAATATTAGATGGTAGAGTTAAAACTCTTCATCCAAAAATACATGCGGGTATCTTAAGTGAAAGAAATAAAGAATCACACAAAAGAATATTAAAAAAATTTAATTTTGAGGAAATTGATTTTGTCATTGTAAATTTTTATCCTTTTGAAAAAGTTTTAAACTCATCACATAATCATGAAAAAATTATAAAAAATATTGACATAGGCGGTCCAACAATGGTTAGAGCCGCTTCAAAAAATTATAAATATGTTACTGTGATAACAAACCCATTAAATTATGAGGATTTAATTAACGAATTGGATAAAAATAATGGATCTACTTCATTAGGTTTTAGGAAAAAAATGAGTGAAATTGCATTTACTGAAACTGGTTATTACGATTCATTAATAGCAAATTATTTTAACAAAATTTCTAAAAATAAATTTCCAAAAAAGAAATTATTATATGGAAATTTAATTGAGAATTTGAGATACGGTGAAAATCCTCATCAATCAGGTGCATTATATGCCAGAGATTTTGATTTTAATATATCTTCTCTAAATGGAAAAAAATTAAGTTATAACAATTATAATGATATTTTTTCAGCTCTATTAGTTTCAAAATCTTTTCCTAAAAATATAGGTACTGTAATAGTTAAACACGCAAATCCATGCGGTGTATCAATAAGTAAAAATAAAATTAATAGTTTTAAAATGGCATTTGCATGTGATCCCGTCAGTGCATATGGTGGAATTGTTTCTTTTAACTTTAAAATTGATAGAAAAATAGCAGCAGAACTTAACAAAAAATTTTTAGAAGTAGTTATTTGTAAAGGAATTGAAAATAATGCTTTAAAAATTTTAACAAAAAAGAAAAATCTCAGAATTATTGATTCTAATAAAATTAAATTAAATAATCTTGAAAATATAATATCAAATTTCAACTCAATTTTAATACAAGAACCAGATATCAAGGTTTTTAAAAAAAATGATTTTAAAATTGTATCAAAAAGAAAACCTAGCTCCAGTACTTTTAAAAACTTAATATTTGCATTCAATGTATGTAGATATGTTAAATCTAATGCAATTGTTCTTGCGCAAGATTTTTCTACTGTTGGAATAGGCTCAGGTCAACCTAGTAGACTTGATAGTTGTAAGATTTCAATAGATAAAATGAGAAAATTTCAAAATATAAATCATAATAATGAAATAGTTGCAGCATCGGATGCTTTTTTTCCATTTGTCGATGGAGTTGAAAAATTAGTACAATCAGGAGTTACTGCAATTGTTCAACCATATGGATCTATTAGAGATAAAGAAATAATTAGATTTGCAAATCAAACTGGGATTGTCTTATTATTCTCAAAGACTAGACATTTTAAGCATTAAAGAATTTCATCAACTTTTGCTGCAAGAATAAAATCACTTTCATGTAACCCTTTAATTTTATGAGTAAATATTTTTACTCTCGCGTACCCCCAGCCAAATAAGATATCTGGATGATGCCCTTCATTCTCGGCAATTTGTCCAACTTTATTTATGAAATCTTGACTTTCTGCAAAATTATTAAATTTAAATTCTTTAATTAAATAATAAATTTTTTCTTCATCTGCTTTAACTTCCCATCCATCAACCATTTTTAAATATTTATGAATTTCAGTAATATCAAATCCAGGGATTCCACCTTCGCAAGGGACACATTTTTTTTTTGCTAAATCATTCATAATAATATTTATTGGAGCGGGCAATGGGACTTGAACCCACGACCTTCTCGTTGGCAACGAGACGCTCTACCACTGAGCTATGCCCGCTTTTAAACGTTGATTATAAATTGGAAGTTATGTAAAGCAAGCTATTATTAGAGAAAATTAATAAATTATGACAAATATTAAAATTAAAATTTATTTTTTAATATTAATAATATTAATAATTTATTCATTTAATAACGCTTTAAACATTGGTTTATCTTGGGATGAACTCTTCCACTATTTAAACGGAAAAGTAAGATTTAATTATCTAACTTCTTTAGGTCAAAATAAAGAATACAACTTTTCAAATAATATCTACTATCCAGGGTTTTATGATACTCTAACTTACTCTCTGACTAATTTAATTAAATTAATTGCTCCAAATTTTTTCAAAGATCATTTTGACCAAATAATTCATATTGTTAATCTTTTATTTTCAATTTCAAGTATCTATGGATTGTATAGTTTAGTAAAATTATTTCTTAATAAAGAAACAGCGATAATTTCATCATTATTTACTTTTATAAATCCATTTTTTTTTGGACATTCGGCAATTAATCCAAAAGATATCATTATTTTTTTTTCGTTAGTTTGGTTTCTTTATTTTTTATTAAAATTTTTAAAAAAATTTAAATATAAGCATCTAATCTTGATGAGTTTTTTTGCAGGAATGGGATGTGGAATAAGATTATCTTTTATTGGAATAATTATTCCAATATTTATTTTAACTTTTATATATCTACTTAAGCAAAAAAAGAAATTTAGAATAAAAGAATATGCAAGTTATATTTCAACAATTTTATTTATAATAAATTTTATAATTTTAAGTACTTGGCCTCATGTAATTGACGGTGGAATAAAAATTTATTTTGATACAATTATTAACTCTTTCAATTGGTCAGATGTACCTTTTTATGGATTTATTAATGGTGAAATTTACGAAATAAAAAATACGCCTTTAGATTATTTTCTAAAATTTATGGTTTACAGAATGCCTTTTTACTCAACTTTTTTATTAATTTTGGGATTTATACTTTCAATTATTTACAAAGAAAAATTAGTTAATATCTATGGTAATCAAATAATAACAAAAATTATTTTAATCTTATTTATAATTATTTTTCCAATATTTTTAGCAATTTTATTAAGGGTTAATCTTTATGATAATATTAGGTTATTTATTTTTATTCTTCCTTTTATATCTATAATTAATGCAATTTTCTTTATCATGTTGATAAAATTAATTAAAACCAAAAACTTTATTAAAATAAATTTCTTAATTTTTTTATTTTTATTCAGTATATTTATTTATCGATTTATTAGTTTATCACCATTTCAGTATTCATATATAAATTATACTTTTATCAATTTAGAAAATACGAATGGAAAATTTGAACATGATTATTGGAACACTTCATTTAAACATTTGGTTAGTAAACTTGAAGACAAATATACAATAGATGAACTTAAAAGGATGAAGTTTTCTTGGTGTGGTGGAAATGCAAATGTTTTAGGTTTTTATCTTAATAAAAAATATAAGATAACAAAATTATTTAGTCCTCAATATGCAGATTATATTTTAATGACAAATCGTGGTTTATTTAAAAAAAATGTTAATGAAAAAACATGCTTTGAAAAATATAAAGGTAAAAATATTGTTGAAATTAATAAAAATGGTATGATTTTATCAGTCTTAAGAAAAATAAATAATTAAATGATTTAAATTTCAATATTTAGAGTTTATCAAAATATTTTCCTAGGTATTTTGAATATTTTTCATAAGATTGTATAGAAGATTTATAAATCGGTTGTCTTGCTTGGTGAACGCTAAGTGTTCTTATTGAAGTTTTTTTATTATTATGAAAGTTTAAACAATTATCTTGCCACTCTAGATCGCAGTATTTTAGTATTTTTTTTATTTCTTTATTCGGATTTTCGATCAAAGACTCATATTGTACTTCATAAAATAAGTTTTGATCCAAAGATTTCCAAAAAAGCATCAAATCATCTGTCATCTTTATATATTCAACTAGTAGTTCTGGTCTACATGCCCACCCAGCATTTTGAGTATTTAAAAGATTATTTTTATACAAAGATAAAAAGTTATCTCTATAATTTCTCTTACAATATAAAATATATGAGTTTGGGAATAAAAGTTTTATAAATCCCATCCAAATACAATTTGAAGGAGTTTTGTCTACAATATATTTTGTTTCTTTAACTTGTAAAAAGGTTTGAGCAACATCAAAAAAAAGATTGTTTAATTCATTTGTTTTTTTTTTTAATTCAGATTGGATTCTTTCAAATGAAATTGAATCATTTTCATAAAAATGATCCTCTATTAAATTTTTTAAATAACTAATTTCCCCTACACTATTTACTTTAGAATGTGCGGTAACTATTTGACTTGCTAATGTAGTGCCAGATCTTGGAAGTCCACAAATAAATATTAGTTTTCTTTGGTCAAATTTTTCTTTTGAATTTTTAAATTTATTTTCTTTGAAAAATTTTTTTATATCTGTGAATAATTTTTTAAATCTATTAATAGAAAAGTTTGATGTTTCGTGTTGCAAATTATTTGCGATTTCTAAATATTTAAAAGCATTTTCAAAATCCTTTCTATCTTCATAAGCTTTACCAATTGCATAATTAATTAAGATTTTATCTTCAATTTTTATATTATTAATTTTACTTGCTTCTAACATTTTTTCTAAATGCTGCTCATTTTCTAAATAATTAGTAGAAATACTTTTTGTATAATGTGATTTAATAAAATTTGGGTATTTTTCAGTGTTTTTGTCTAGTATTTTATTTGCCTCTTCAAAATTTCCAATTGCTTGGTAACACTCTGCTAACTCATGAGATATTGCTGGATTCCTATTATCTTCATTGAGTAGTTTTTTATATAATTTTATTGCTGAAAAATAGTTTCCAATACGATTATTAAAACTTGCAAAATTTTCAAGTATAACTTTATTATTTTTATCAATTAAGAGTGCATTTTTATAAATTTTTTCAGCATTTACATAATTTCTTATCGAAGTATATGAATTAGCAAGATTATTCATATAACTGATATTATTAGGTTCTATTTCTATAGCTTTTTTTAAAAAGTTTATTGATTTAGAAAAATTCTTTGTGGCCTGACATGAAACGCCGGCAAAATTGTATAAAATTCCATGATCAGGGTAATCTTTAATTAATAATTCGCAATTATGAATTACTTTTTCGTAATTCTTTAATATAAAATTTTCTCTTATATTATTAATTAAATTTTCAGGTAGCAAAATATTTCCTATTTATCTTTCTTAAATCCAAAATTAATAAAACTATTATATTTCAAATTTTGTTTAATTGAAGATTTATAAATTGGTTTTCTAGTTTGATATAAACTAGCAGATTTAATTGGTAATGCGCTTTTATAAAAGCTTAAACAATTATCTTCCCAATCAAGATCACAGAATGATAAAAGTTTTTTTATTTCATTTTTTTGATCTTGAACTAAAAACTCATAATTTAATTTATAAATGTAACTAGGCATTTTTGCTAACCATAAATCAATTAAATAATTGTATATTTTTACAAAATTAATAATATTATTTTTATTATAACTCCATAGAACTCCTCTTTTTCCAAATAAACTTTTATAGATCGATAAACAGGTATCTTCAGTATCTCTTGTGGTAAGTATTATTTTTGAATTTGGAAACATTATTTTTATAAAACCTAACCAGAAAAAATTAAAAGGAGATTTGTCTAAAATAATTTTTTTATCAGATTTTTTTTCATAATTTGATCCTATATAATTTGAAATTTCTGAAATAAAATCATGGTTTAACGCATTATTTTTATTTAAATTATTTATAAATTCTTTATCTAAAATTTTAGCATTAAAAAAACCATTTAAGATATCTGACTCTCCAAATCCTTTTACACTACTATGAGAAGCAAGAATTTGATGGGCTAATGATGTGCCAGATCTTGGAAGTCCAACAATAAAGATTATCTTTTTATTAAATAATTTTTTTCCTACAATTTGTTTAAAATTAAAATTTGAAAAAAACTCTTTTATTTTGCTTTTATATATTTCTTCAATTTCTAAACTATAATTTTCTAGTGTTGAGTTTTTTATTTTATTTCCTAGTGAATAATAATAAAATGACTTTGAATAATTTTTTTGATCATTAAATGATTTACCAAGAGCAAAGTATAATGGAATTTTATCTTCTTCTTTAAAGGAACTATTTTCACTTTTTTCCAGCATAATTTTTTGATGATTCTCATTTTCACTATAATCTATTAAATTTGATAAAGTAAAATCTATACCTAAATTTTCAGGTGAATGTTTACTTGCAAGTTTTGTAAATTTTAAAGCTAAATCAAAATTTCCACACTCTATATAGGCATTTGCTAAATTAATTATAATTGGAATATTATTTGGTTCTTTTTTGAAAATTATTTCTAAATCATTAATCTTTTTGTTAATATTTTCAATTTGCTTAGTCATTATGCTGGAAGCTTTATTATAATTTGTTAAAATAGTTATAATGAAACAAACTGTCAAATTACCAAGTAAAATACCAGTGTTTCCTCTATCAAATTTTATTATATTTCCGGAAACGACTGTTCCACTAAATATATTTGAGCCTAGATATATTCAAATGATTGATGATGTTATGAAGAAAGAAAGGATAATAGGCATGGTTCAGCCAAAAGAGGAAAATAATAAAAAACCTGAACTTTATAATATTGGTTGCGCTGGAAAAATTACCAGCTTTCATGAAACAGAGGATGGAAGATATTTAATAATTATCAACGGTGTATGTAGATTTAAAATTTTAAATGAATTTTCAACCAATAAACTTTATAGAGAATGTGAGGTTATTTATAATGATTTTTATAACGATACTCAAAATCAAAAAGAAGAAATTAAATTTACAGATTTAGAATTAATTTTCAAGAATTTAAAAACTTTGTTTAACAAACAAGGTTATAAAATAAATTGGAAAGAAATTGAAAAACAAAGTCTAGATCAAACTATTAATACGCTTTCAATGGCATCTCCATTTTCTTTAGAGGAAAAACAAATTTTATTAGAAACTATCGATTTAAAAGAAAGAAAGAAAAAATTGGAAGAAATATTAAAGACTTATATTTTTGATAATTATAGCAACAATACAGTTCAATAAATTTCAAAAATATAAACCATTATCAGCAATTTTGGATATATATTTATTAAAAATATTTTTTTGTCCTACTGTGCTTAAAATTTTATTCACATGTTTATTTCTATACTTATTTTCTAATTTAAAAAATTCATGAATTAAATCAATTCCAGAAGAAAAAATATAATTTTTAGATTTTGTTTCAGTTTCGAATTTTCTAAGGATAGAACTATCTAATGTTAGTCCAAGATCTAATCTTTCTTGAATAAGGTCAGACAAAATTTTTATATCTCTTAAAGTCATATTAAATCCTTGTCCAGCGAGAGGATGTATTTTGTGGAGACTATCACCAAAAGACAGGATATTTTTGTAAAAATATTTTCTTAATATTAAATACTTTAAATTAAAACTTTCAAAATTAACAAAAGATTTGATTTTAAATTTTCTATTATACTTTAATATCAATTCTTTTATTTCTTTTTCGTTAAATTTATGTTCATTATTGAAAATTGAAAATACTACAGATGTTTCATTTTCAGATATTGGTAAAAAAGCTAATGGTCCATTATATGTAAATATTTGTGCAGCAATATTATTTTTTATTTTTTGATGTTTTATAATTGTTGTGAAAGCAGTACT
>CACFKJ010000002.1 GCA_902566805.1 uncultured Pelagibacteraceae bacterium | reverse complement strand
GAAGGTCTTAGAGTTGTTGATGCATCAATTATGCCGAATATAACATCTGGAAACACAAACGCTCCAACTATAATGATTGCAGAAAAAGCTTCTGACATGATATTAGAAGATAGTAAATTATGACTGAACAAGTAATTATTTTTTTTCAAATAGTATTTATTGATTTAGTTTTAGCAGGAGATAATGCAATTATTATAGGAATGGTTGCATCGCAATTTCCTGTGGAACAAAGAAAAAAAATTATTATTTTTGGTATCGGAGCAGCAGTTGTTTTAAGAATTTTATTTACATTAATTACCGCTTACCTACTTCAAATTACAGGATTAAGATTAATTGGTGGAATATTACTTTTATATATTTGCTATAAATTATATGTCGATGTCATAAAAAACAACTCAGAAGAAAAAAAAGATTTAAAAGTAGATAATTCTAGTTTTATTAAAGCTATCACTACAGTAATTATTGCTGATGTTACAATGAGCCTTGATAACGTTCTGGGGGTTGCGGGTGCAGCTAAGGACCATTATTATTTATTGATCTTTGGACTAGTGTTGTCGATAGCTTTAATGGCAACTGCAGCTACTTTAATATCAAAATGGATTAAAACACACAAATGGATTGGTTGGGTTGGATTAATTGCAATATTAATTGTTGCTATTGATTTGATTTATACAGATATAAAGCTATTCATATAGAATGTATTTAAAAAATTATAATTTAAAAAATAAAACAGCAGTAGTAACTGGTGCTGGCAAAGGATTAGGGAAAGCATGTGCAATAGCATTAGCAGAAGCTGGTGCAAATCTAATTATAATTAGCAGAACAAATAAAGATCTGACTCAAGTTTCTAAAATAATAAAAAAACTTAAAGTTAAGTGCAAATCATATGTATGTGACATAACTAACTATGAAGAAATAAAAGAAATTATTGATAAACAAAGTAAAATTGATGTTTTAGTAAATAACGCTGGAACTAATATTCCTGAACTTTTTACAAAAGTAAAAAGAGAAAATATGGAACATATGGTAAAGATAAATAACATAGCAGCTTTTAATTTGGCTCAACTTTGTGCAAATAAAATGATTAAAGCAAGAAATAGAAAAAAAATTGGAGGATCAATCGTAAATATGTCTTCTCAAATGGGGCATGTCAGCGGTCCTAAAAGAACAGTTTATAGTATGAATAAATTTGGAATTGAAGGATTAACAAAAGGAATGGCTTTAGAACTTGCAAAATTTAATATAAGAGTAAATTCAATAGCTCCTACTTTTGTTGTGACTCCAATGACAAGCAAGTTTTTAAAGGATAAAAAATTCAAAAAAGATATGTTAAACAGTATTCCTCTAGGAAGATTTGCAGATATGTCAGAGATTTCTTCTGCTGTTGTTTTTTTAGCATCAGATGCTGCTTCTATGATTACTGGAACTTCATTACTTGTCGATGGCGGATGGACTGCAAGATAATAAAATTCTCAATAATATTTTTACTATTTTCCTTTAATACGTTTGCAGCTGAATTTAGTGGAAAATTTATACAGGGACATTTTATTTTAGGCAAAACTGATCCTGGATCAAAAGTAATTATTGATAAAAAAAAGGTTAGAGTATCTAAAGATGGATTTTTTGTTTTCGGACTAGATAGAGATAGAAAATACGATGTCATAATAAATATTCAAAATTCTACTTTTAAAAAGAGAATTGTTAAAAAAGTTATTAAAAGAAAATATAATATTCAAAGAATTGATGGGTTAGATGAAAAAAAAGTTACTCCACCAGAGGAAGTTTATAAAAGAATTAAAGAAGAAAATAATAAAATTGGAGAAGCAAGAGCAATTAATTCTGAATTAGATTTCTTTAAAAATAAATTTATTATGCCTGTAGAAGGTATAATTTCAGGTGTTTATGGAAGTCAAAGAATATTAAATGGAAAACCTAAATGGCCACATTATGGAATAGATATTGCTGCAAAAAAAGGTACTAAAATTAAATCTTCTGCGGAAGGAATTGTTACTATGGCTGAAGATGATTTATACTATACAGGTGGAACCATTATAATGGATCATGGTCATGGAATTTCAACAATATATTCTCACTTAGAAAAAATATTCGTTCAAGTCGGAGATAAAATTAAACAAGGATATATTATTGGAACAGTTGGGTCAACAGGTAGATCCACTGGTCCTCATTTGGATTTTAGAATTAATTGGTTTCAAACTAGGCTTGATCCTATGACAGTTTTAAACTAATGGGACTTCATTTTTCAGTTCAAGAATTTTTAAACAGAAAATCAAAAGTTATTGAGTCAATGAAAAAAGACAACATTGATGCTCTTTTAATGTTTCGACAAGAGTCAATGTATTGGCTAACTGGTTACGATACTTTTGGTTATGTTTTTTTTCAAACTTTAGTTTTAGATCGTAAAGGAAATATTATTTTATTAACTAGAGAACCAGACTTAAGACAAGCACAAAATACATCTAATATTGAAGATATAAGAATTTGGGTGGACAAAGATGGAGCAAATCCAACTATTGATCTTAAAATTATTTTAAATGAACTAGATCTTAAAGGTAAAAAATTGGGTATTGAGTACGAGGCTTATGGGTTAACTGGACGAAACGCATTGAGATTAAATAAGTCTTTAGAAAATTATTGTATTATTGAAGATAAATCAGATTTAATTACAAAATTAAGAGTTGTTAAATCAAAAGAAGAAATTGTTTATGTAAGAAAAGCTGCAGAACTTGCTGACAAAGCTTTAGATGAGGTTTGGAGACATGCAAAAGCTGGTGTAAGTGAGTCTAAGATACTAGCTGAAATGAATAAAGTTATATTTGAAGGTGGTGGCGATTATCCTGCTAATGAATTTATAATTGGCTCAGGAAAGAATGCTTTACTTTGTCGATATCAAGCTGAAAAACAAATTCTTAAAAATCCAGATCAATTAACTATAGAATGGGCTGGCACTTTTAGACATTATCACTCAGCAATGTTTAGAACAATACCAATTGGAAATGCAGATCCTAAACATATAAAAATGCACGAAGCATGTGTTCAAGCTTTAAAAAATTGCGAAAGTAAATTAATTCCTGGAAATAAAATTGGTGAAGTTTTTGATATTCATGCAAAAACTTTTGATGAACTTGGTTATAAGAAAGCAAGAATGAATGCTTGTGGTTATTCTCTTGGAACTACTTTTTCTCCAAATTGGATGGATGTTCCCATGTTATATACGGGCAACCCGTATATTATTGAACCTGGAAATATATTTTTTATGCACATGATACTAATGGACTCTGAAAATGAATTAGCTATGAATTTAGGAGAAACTTATCTCGTAACGAAGAATGGCAACGAAAGGTTAGGAAAGCAAAAATTAGACTTAGTTATACTGTAGTTTTTACTTATCCATTCTCCTTTTAATTTCATTTTCACAGTAGCTTTTTGCCTCATCAAGATTGAAATCTTTTGAAGTTTGTTTTTTCGCTACTACACAAGCTTCTATTACCTTGTTTAAATTATGCTGTTTATATTTTAAATTTACTAAATATAAAACAATAACTGCAAGAATAAGTAAAACTGTTGTAAAAATTTTATTTTTCATATTTGAACTTATTTATTATATCTATATTATTTAATCTAAACTAAAATATTTTAAAAATAATGGAAGATAAAGATATAGTTATTACATCTGCATTTAGAACACCAATAGGCTCATATATGGGAAGTCTTTCGGCTGTTAAGGCAACTGAACTTGGAACAGAAATAATTAAAAGTTGTATGAAGAATTCAGAATTAAATGGCGATGATGTAGATATGGTGTATATGGGTCAAGTGTTGCAAACCGGATCAGGACAAAATCCAGCAAGACAAGCGGCAATGAATGCTGGAATTAATAAAGAAAAAACAGCAACAACTATAAATCAAGTTTGTGGATCAGGTCTTTCAGCAATTTCACTGGGCTTTAATTCTCTAAAACTAGATGATGGAAATATAATTATAGCAGGAGGACAAGAGAGTATGTCTAATGCTCCTTATTATATTAATTTAAAAAAGGATGAGGAGATAGATAAAAAAAAATTACAAAATTCAATGATGGTTGATGGGTTAATAGATTCTTACAATCATTATCATATGGGAGTCACAGCAGAGAATATTGCTGAAAAATATCAAATAACAAGAGCTGACCAAGATAAATTTGCACTTAATTCTCAAAAAAAAGCAATTAATGCAATCGATACAAATAAATTTAAAGATGAAGTGATACCAATAAAGATTAATGGAAACTTAATTTTAGAAAAAGATGAATATCCGAGAAAAGATACAAATATAGATAAACTTTCTAGTTTAAAAACTGTATTTAAAGATGGAGGAACTGTTACAGCTGGAAATGCATCAGGATTAAATGATGGTGCAGCTGCAGTTGTGATTATGAATAATCAAAGCGCAAAAAAAAGAAATTTAAAACCTTTGGCAAAAATAGTTTCATGGGCACAGTGTGGAGTTGATCCATCATTAATGGGTACTGGTCCAATACCAGCTTCAAAACTTGCTTTAAAAAAAGCCGGATGGAATGTAAAAGATTTAGAATTAATTGAATCAAATGAAGCATTTGCAGCACAAGCTATAGCAGTTAATAAAGAACTAGGATTAAATTCAGAAATTGTAAATGTAAATGGTGGTGCTATTGCGTTGGGTCACCCTATTGGTGCTTCTGGTGCAAGAATATTAGTTACATTAATACACGAAATGAAAAAGAGAAAATTACAAAAAGGTCTAGCAACACTTTGTATTGGTGGTGGTATGGGTATTGCTATGTGTATAGAGTCAATTTTGTAAATTAAATTTCAGTTTTTGCTCTAAATCTTTCATAAAATAATCTTGATTGTATTCCTAAATTTAAAAATGGTTCAGGTGGTAGCCAATTAGGTTTAACTCTGTTTTCAATTACTGAAATCTTATCACTTTGTTGTTTTTCTGCTAATAAAGCGATTTGCTCACCAAAAAAAGTTCCTACTCCTATTCCAGATCCATTATAACAACCTGCAACATAAATTTGATTATCTATTTTTTCAAATATTTGAGAACTGTTTCTGCTTCTGCAGACTATACCTGACCAACTATTTTCAATTATATCAGTTGGTAGATTAGGAAACCTTTTTTTTATTCCAATTTTGTGAAGTTTAACTCTTTTTTCAAGCTCAGTTTGTTTCATTTTGTATGGATTTCTATATTCAGCAGTATTTCTAATTAATAATCTTCTATCTTTTGTAAATCTTATTGTGGCTCCCATCGGTCTTATTGGTAAAACTCCCCATTCTTTTGGCATACCTATAGATTTATGTTCTTCTTCAGACAATGGTCTTGTAGTGCTAGCTGTTAAACAAATTGGAAATGAATAATTTTTTTTGACACCTAAAGAATTTAAAAAACCATTTGTACAAAAAATTATATTTTGAGCTTCAATTTCATATTCAAAAACTTTGCAAAAAATTTTTTTATTTGTTTTTTTCCACGTTAATAAAGGTGAGTTTTCATAAAGCTCTATATTGGTTGGCATGGCATCAATCATAGATCTAACTAATTTTGCTGGATTAAGTAAAATTCCACCTTTTGTATAAACTGCAATATTATAAAACTTTGTACCTAGTTTTTTATATAATTCTTCTTTATTTAGAATTTTATTTTCAAAATTTAAATTTGATAAAAGGTGACTAAATTCCTCAGCTTTTTTTTTATCCTCTAGTCTAGATGAGGCAAAATATTTTCCACATTCGTTCCAATCACAATCTACCTGGTGATCATTTACAAATTTTTTTATTGTTTTTATTCCTTCATCATAAATAAGTGTTTTCTTTTTATAATTTTCAATATCTTTATTTGATGTAAAACCATCGTTTAAAGTTGTATCTACTAAATAACCAGAGTTTCTTGAACTAGCTCCTTCACCTGCTAATTGTGCATCTATTATAATAATATTAATTTGCTTATTTAATTTTGCTAATTGTCTTGCTGCTGATAATCCAGTATAGCCTGCCCCGACAATTAAATAATCACATTTTTTGTTAGAATTTAATTTTTTTATATTTTTTCTTTTAGGTAAAGAATTTAGCCACCCACAGTTTTGATCGTTAATAACTGTCATTAATCAAGATTATACTAAAAGTCGATTATTAGTTACTATTTAGTTTGATAGTGATTTTTGAGGCTTCATATCCTCTTTGTTTATACCAGCTACTTTAACTGGCTTTTTCATTGCATCTCTTCTAAAAGGTTCACCAAGTTCTTGGTTTAAAATTACTTCAATAAATGTTGTGATTCCTTTTTTTTGATCCTCACAAGACTGTTTAATAGCTGTTGTAGTTTCTTCCATTGTTTTGACAGTAACTCCTTTTAACCCACATGCGTTAGCAACTTTTGCATAACTTAATTCAGGGTCTAATTCTGTTCCAACAAAGTTATCATCAAACCATAAGATTGAATTTCTTTTTTCTGCACCCCATTGGTAATTTCTAAATATAACCATTGTTATTGCCGGCCACTCTTCACGCGCGCATGAACTCATTTCATTCATGCTTATTCCAAAAGCACCATCTCCAGCAAATCCTATGACTGGAGTATTAGGACATCCTATCTTAGCTCCTAATATTGAAGGAAAACCATATCCACATGGTCCAAATAAACCTGGGGCTAAGTACTTTCTTCCTTTTTCGAAAGTTGGATAAGCATTTCCAATCGCACAATTATTACCAATATCACTTGAAATAATTACATCATCAGGCATTGCTGATTGTATTGCTCTCCAGGCCTGTCTTGGTGACATTCTATCTTTATCTCTTTCTCTTGCTTCTTTATTCCAGACAGTACCTGGATCATCATCTTCATGATCAAGTCCTGTCAATGTTTGGAGCCAAGCTGATTTTTTTTGATGTATTAAATTTTTTCTTTCTTCTCTTCCGTTATTACCAGCTTTAGATGAGAGTTTTTCTAATAATTGTTGTGATACTAACTTAGCATCACCACATATTCCAACTGTTACTTTTTTTGTAAGACCAATTCTGTCTGGATTCATATCAACTTGAATTATTGAAGCATTTTTTGGCCAATAATCTATTCCATATCCAGGTAATGTTGAAAAAGGATTCAATCTAGTTCCTAAAGCTAAAACGACATCAGCATTTGAAATTAATTCCATTGCAGCTTTAGATCCATTATAACCTAAAGGTCCAACTGCTAAAGGGTGACTGCCTGGAAAACTATCATTATGTTGATATCCGCTACAAACAGGTGCATCTAATTTCTCTGCAAGTTTCTTACATTCTTCAATAGCGCCTCCTATAACTACACCAGCGCCAGATAAAATAACTGGAAATTTTGCATCAGATAATAGTTTTGCAGCTCTATCTATAGCTTCAACTCCACCGCCTTGTCTTTCAAATCTTACTATAGGTGGAAGTTCAATATCAATTACTTGAGTCCAATAATCTCTTGGTACGTTTATTTGAGCTGGAGCAGAACCTCTAATTGCTTTTTCTATAACTCGATTTAAAACTTCAGCCATTCTTGATGGATCTCTTACTTCTTCTTGATAACAAACCATATCTTTAAATAAATTCATTTGTTCAACTTCTTGGAATCCTCCTTGGCCCATTGTTTTGTTTGCAGCCTGAGGAGTTACTAATAATAATGGTGTATGATTCCAATAAGCAGTTTTTATTGGAGTTACTAAACCAGTAATACCAGGACCATTTTGTGCTACAACCATAGAGATTTTTCCAGTTGCTCTTGTGTATCCATCTGCAATTAATCCACCGTTTGTTTCGTGGGCTACATCCCAAAATGTAATTCCAGCTTTAGGAAATAAATCTGAAATTGGCATAAATGCTGAACCTATTATTCCAAAAGCGTGTTCAATACCATGCATCTGAAGAACTTTTATAAAAGCTTCTTCTGTAGTCATTTTGGTCATATTTTCATTTCCTAATATTTTTTTTTATTTGTTAAAGAAGAAGATTAATATATAAGATCTTCTAAAATTCAAACAAAGAAATTACTAAATGGCACAAACAGATATAATAATTCACGATGAAAAGGACAATGTTGGTGTTGTGGTTATTGAAAAAATCACTCCTAACCAGAAATGTAACTGCTGGATTATGGAAAATGATGGGTCTGTGACAATAGATTCCAAGAACGAAATCCCCCTAGGACATAAAATTGCAATGATAGATTTTAAAGAGGGTGATACTATTTTAAAATACGGTCATGATATAGGTAAAGTAGTTAAACCTATCAAAAAAGGTGAGCATGTTCATGTTCATAATGTAAAAACTAAAAAGTGGTAATCAAATGGAAATTCCAAAAAGTTTTTTAGGTTATAAAAGAGAAAATGGAAGAGTAGGAACAAGAAACCATGTTGTAATTCTTCCAGTTGACGATATCTCAAATGCTTGTGCTGAAGCAGTCGCTAATAATATTAAAGGCACTTTTGCAATTCCTCACGCTTATGGAAGACTTCAATTTGGTGCAGACCTAGAATTATTTTTTGATACTATGATAGGAACGGGAAAAAATCCAAATGTTGCAGCTTGTGTTGTAATTGGTATTGAGCCTAAATGGACTAAAAGAATTGTTGATGCTATCGCAACTACTGGAAAACCGGTAGAAGGATTTAGTATTGAGGGAAGTGGAGACATTAAAACAATAATGAAAGCTTCTCAAAAAGCACAAGAATTCTCGCAATGGGCTTCTGAGAAACAAAGAGAAGAATGTCCGCTGAGTGATTTATGGATATCTGTTAAATGTGGTGAGTCAGATACAACATCTGGAATGGCTGCAAACCCTGCAGTTGGGAATTTAATGGATAAATTAGAGCCTTTAGGAGTTCATCTATGTTTTGGAGAAACTTCAGAATTAACTGGTGCTGAAAAAGTTTGTGCTACAAGAGGAGCAACACCTGAAGCTTCGAAGAAATTTATGAAAACATGGAGTGATTATAATGATTTTATATTAAAAGAAGCGACAAATGATCTTTCCGAAAGCCAACCCACAGCAGGTAATATTGCAGGTGGCCTTACTACAATTGAGGAAAAAGCTTTTGGTAATTTTCAAAAAATAGGATCTAGAAAATTTATTGATGTTTTAACACCAGCAGAGGAACCAAAAAAAGGTCCAGGTTTATACTTTATGGATACTTCATCTGCTGCAGGAGAGTGTTTAACTTTACAAGCTGCAGCTGGTTTTAATATTCATTTATTTCCAACAGGACAAGGAAATATTATTGGTAATGCAATTGAACCTGTAGTCAAATTAACAGGAAACCCAAGCACTGCTGTAAATATGAGAGAACATATCGACTTAGATGTTTCTAAAATTTTAAAAAGAGAAATGAATATGGATCAAGCTGGTGATGAATTAATAAAAACTACAGTTAGAGCAGCTAGTGGTCGTCTTACTTGTGCAGAAGTTCTAGGTCATAAAGAGTTTATAATGACTAAACTTTTTAGAAGCGCTTAATAATAATTTTTATTTTTATTCAGTTTTTAATGGATATTTTTTTCGTAAATTTGAAAATAATTTTCTAACAATGGCAGCACCAACTCCTAAACCAAGAGCTAATACAATAGAAAACATTCCATATAAAAAAGGTTGTTCTTTAGAAAGATCTCTTACAAATTGAGATAGTTTACCTAGTTCTTTAGTTCCATTATCAGTAACTATTTTAATTGTTTCTTCTGCAAAAAATGTTTCATATGCTATTGCAATACCAACTAATAGTAACAAGATAGCTAATATTGTTTTAAATTCTGAGCTATCAACCTTTTCACCTATTTTTTGTCCAAATTGAACTCCAAGAATTGAGCCTAAAATTAAAACTGTAACTAAAATTAAATCTATTGATCCATAATTGAAGGCGTGTAAAACTGTAACAATTGCACTTACAAAAATCGTAACAAATAAAGATGTACCAGGAATTAATTTTGTAGGCATACCAATAATATAAATCATTGCTGGTACTAATATAAAAGCACCACCCACACCCATTATTGCAGCTATAAACCCTACAATTAAACCAATAATTATTGGTGTAAATACACTTTCATATAATTTTGATTTTTTAAATCTCATTCTTAACGGAAGGCCATGAATCCAATAATGTGAGTGTAATTTTTTTTTAATAACTATTTTTTTTCTTGCTCTGTCTATTTCAGTTACTCCTTGAACCAACATCATAGTTCCAATGATTGCTAATATGTACATATAGGCTAACGAAATAACGATGTTTATTTTTCCAATATCTTTAAAGTAGGTAAAAGTTAAAATTCCTAAAATTGTGCCAAACACTCCTCCTACAACAATCATTAAACCCATTTTATAATCTAATGTTCCTTTTAGATAATGAGTAGTAGAACCTGATATTGAAGTTCCTAAAATATTGTTTGCTTCATTAGGAACAGCGTATGTTGGAGGAATTCCTAAAAAAATTAAAAAAGGTGTCATTAAAAAACCCCCACCTACTCCAAATAATCCTGACAAAATTCCAACTGCTAAACTTAAAAAAAATATTAAAGGGAGACTTACATAAACTTCTGCTATAGGAAGAAAAAATTCCATTAATACTAATTATTCTTCTCGATTATTAAAGTCAACTAATTGATTAAATATTTAAAAATGTTCCAAAAAGTATAACAGCCCAATATGTAGCTAAACCAAAGTAAATTGCTGATTTTGTACTAATTAACGACTGAATATTTGGTATTTGCTTAACTAAAGTTTTTATATTTTTTTGAAAATTGTTAAGCATGAACAGGAATTACACCTGGTTCAAAAATTTTGCAAGTTTTTTTTAAAAAAAATCTAAAAGATTGTAGCTCCGAAAACTTTAATTAGATCACCTTCTTCTCCCAAAACCAATCTTCCTAAAAACTCTCCTGGTATCTTTGTGCTGGTCTGTTTGTATAAAATTGTAACATGTTGACCTCTCTTAAGACAGCCAAAGGCTTTACAGCCTTCTGATAATGAAGATATAAGGTCATTGCTAGCCCATTGTTTGCCAAGTTCGACCTCATTAGCCCCATAAAGCATCTGAGATGAAAAATCTCTAGTGAACCCACCGTAATCTTTAATATTTGACGACTTTACTAGGTTAGCCCATATTGGCTCAGCGATTTTAATTATTTCTTCGTCTGACTTATCTAGAAGACTCATTAATATACTTATGATGCTTCTTTCTTCTCTTTTTCGTCAACTATATGATAAACTGGCGCTTTCTCCATACTAAACTTACCTGTTTTTGGATCTCTTCTAGATAATGTTAAACAATGCCAATTTTCATCATCTAATTTCATATAATCACCTCTATAATAATATCCCGGCCAACGAGTTTCTTGTCTAAAGAGAGTATGTTCAGTTACACATTGTGAAGTTAAAGTTCTGTGTTTTAGTTCCCAGGCTCTCATTAGTTGGTGATAATCTTCAGCGCCAACATTCTCAAGATCTTCTTGAAGCCACTCTAAAAGTTCTAACCCTCTCTTTAGCGTATTTTCATTTGTCATGTAATTGTAGGATATACCCCCAACATATTCATCCATTATCTTTTGGAGACGTTGTAGTCCTTGTATTGGAGAAATATAGCTTGGAGAGACCGTTCCTCCAGTAATCTCATTTCTCCCTACTGTATAATTTTCTAATGGTTTAAATATTATCTCTTTAAAATTTTCACATTGTTTATCACTTACTTTTATATCTTTAGCTTTTTCCTCTTCAATATATTTAACAGCAGCTTTTGCAGCTAACCTACCCTCAGTAAATGATCCTGATGAAAATTTATGAGCGCTTCCTCCAACTGTGTCACCTGCTCCAAATAAACCTTCTACAGTAGTCATTCTGTTGTAACCCCAAAAATACTCTGGTGGAGAAATATCTTCTGGTCCACTAACCCAAGCTCCTGAACAAGTTGCATGTGAACCCATAACGTATGGTTCTGATGTAGTTAATTCTGGATTTGTATATTTTGGATCAATATTTTGAGATGCCCAAACAACAGCCTGCCCAACTGTCATTCCTAAGAAATTTTCCCATCCAACAGTTTCTAAATGTGGATCTTGGAAAGCCTCTTTAGTAACCATGTGAATTGGTCCGCCGCCAGCCATTGTTTCTTGTATAAAAGCATGATTACGTAAACAAGTTGGAGTTGGATGATGGTCAATATATTCACCAACTAATTCTTTGGTTTTATCATACCATTTTTTCTCATAATTCTCTCCATTAGCATTTTGAGTATAAGTTTTTAAGTGTAAAAAATAAGCTCCTACTGGGCCATAACCATCTTTAAATCTGCATAACACAATTCTATTTTCCATTTGTGTCATTTTAGCTCCTGCTTCTATTGGAAGAGCGTAGGCTGATCCATTACTCCAAGGTGCATACCAAGTTCTTCCCATTCCTTCTCCAACAGCTCTTGGTTTAAAGATATGGGACGCTCCACCTGCAGCAACTATTACAGTTTTTGCTCTGAAGACATAATAATCTCCTGTTCTCATATTAAAACCTACGGCTCCACCTACTCTATTTTCTTTTGTTTCATCCATTAATAGATGAGTAATCATGATTCTATTATAAATTTTATCTGCAGATTTTTTTGCTGCTTCGGCTACTATTGGTTTATAACTTTCACCATGAATCATTATTTGCCATTTACCTTCACGTTGGTAACGGCCAGTTTCTTTATTCTTCATCATTGGTAGGCCCCACTCATCAAACATGTGTACAGTTGAGTCTACATGACGAGCCATATCATAGCCAAGATCTTCTCTAACGAGACCCATTAAATCATTTCGAGCGTAACGGACATGATCTTCTGGTTGATTTTCTCCCCATTGCATTCCCATATAACAGTTGATTGCATATAGACCTTGAGCTACTGCTCCACTTCTGTCAATATTTGCTTTTTCTACACAAATAATTTTTAAATCTCTTCCCCAATGTCTTGCTTCAAAAGTAGCACCGGTTCCAGCCATACCACCACCTACTACAAGAATATCACAATCTTCAACTATAGTTTTTCTAGCCATTAATAATATACACCTTTTTTAAATGCACTTTTTTCTACTTTAGGTAATTCCTTTTTAGTATTTAAACCCTCTGGTTCTGAATAAAGAATTTGTGAATTTATTTCCCCTTGATTTGGTTTGTCACCATCTGCAAGTTTTGGAATAAATTTTCCCCATGGTTTTGTTGTTATTGGGGAAACAAAGTCTTTTACTGTCCCATTTCTAAATTTAATTTTCCAAGAGATTGTTCCTTTTTCTTCTTCTCTTCTAACTCTTACACTGTGGCCCATAGGAGCAAAGTCAGCATAACCTCGAACATCTATTGCGTGATTAGGACAAGCTTTAACACACGAATAACATTCCCAACAAAAATTCGGTTCAATATTTTTTGCCCGTCTTATAGTTTCATCGATATGCATAATATCTGAAGGACATATATCTACACAATGTCCGCAGCCATCACATCTTGTCATATAAACAAATGTTGACATAATTTTTATTTTTTTCCTTTCATATCAAAATTAATAATGTTTAGGATTCTCTCTACTTATACCTAATCCAAATTGTTTTGGGGCATCTGCTTCAGGCGGCAAATTGTCTCTAGAACCATCAGCTTCTGCTAAATTTTTCTGTATCGCAGCTCCTGGTTTATAAAACATATGTGCAAATTTAGACCAATATACACCTCCAAATAAAACAAGATTTGAAACAATAAATAAAACTAAAAATACTTTATCATCCCATCTATCATTTAAATCCAATGATTGTAAATAAGACCAAATCAGACCTGTTAAGGATGATGCAACAAGAGCAAGAACAAATAGATCTGCTTTAATAATTCTGTACCATGGTTGAGCTTCTGAATAAACATCAACTCTTAAAAAAAACCAAAACCAACTTCCTCCAAGAACTGTCATAATGGCTCCTACGTGCCAGATGATTGGCCAGAATGATGGGGTATCTGAAGAAGCATTTGAATAACAAAAAATCATAACTCCTGAACCTATCCAAAATAATAAAGTTCCATACATTCCTAATAAATGAGCAACCCTTCTTTTTCCAGCACCTAACTCTGATGTTGTTGCAATATCACTCACTAGAGTTTTTGAAATTACAGATATTCTTTCTCCAGTACTTAATTTTTTTGTTGCAGAAAGTTTAGCCTTTTTTGCATTTTCAAAAAAATATCTTACATTTTTTTTATGAATAATATCTAAGAGAGTTCCAATAACAATCAATAGAACCATTAAAACAACAAATGCTTGCATGAAAACTGGTGAGACAGATTCAGCTAAAACCGCAAATGGGTTAACAGATATCATTATGATTTTTCTCCTTCTAGAAAATGTATTTAGTATAGATAATAAAATAGATCAACCTCGGAATTTGGTCATTTAGTAACATTAATAAAAAAATTTATTTATTTTTACGTGTATAATGTTGTTTTAAAGGAATTACTCCTCTTACACCGCCTTGAGGATTATTCACATCCCCGTCTCTTCGAGGAATCAGGTGAATATGACAATGCATTATAGACTGGCCAGCTACTTTTCCGGAATTTGAACCAATGTTGAAACCTTTAATTGTTTCATCTTTTTTAATAATAAAATCTTTAATTTTTTTAATTAATTTATCACATCCAACTACTTCATTTTCATTTAATTCAAAGTAATCTTTTATGTGGCGTTTAGGAATAATCAAACAATGATTTTTAGATACTGGATGTGAATCGAAAGTAGCATACGCAAATTCATTTTCATAAATAATATCCTCTTTTTTTATTTTGCAAAATAAACAAGGGTTATTTGGATCTTGCATTGATTTTACTTAATATTTTTTATTGTAGATTTATAAATTTTTAAAAGTTTATTGAAAGTCTTGGTACCTTTTCGTTTCCAATTTATTTTATCTATTGATGAAACTGATACTACGCCTTTTCCAGATCCAATCACTATAATTTCATCATAATCAGTTAATTTATCTAAATAAATATTTTTAAAATATATATTTATTATTTTATTAAAAAATTTTATTGTCGAACCTTTGTAACAATCTTGACTTGGAGAATAAATTTTATTTTTTTTTACTAATAAAAGATTTGATGTTCCTGTTTCTAGTAATTTATTATTTTTATATAAGGCAATATCAAATTTTGTTACATCTAATCTAGTTAATATTTTTAAAATTTTTTTGTATTTTAAGTTTTTATAAGCAGCATTTACTCTTTTATAGTTTACTAATTTAAGTTTAAAAATTGATTTAGGAATTGGCCTTTTACGTAATGAAATAGATATAATTCTATTATTCGAAGCTACCCTCAATAAATGATCATACTTTTTATTTTTTTTTAAATTTAATTTAATTAGATTTGTAATATTTTTTCTTAAGTTTTTTTTGCGAATATTATATTTATTTAATGATTTAATTAAATTATCTATATGAGTTTTGTAAAATAGTATTTTTGCAGATCTACCTATAACTCTCATGGTAGTAAAAATACCGTATCCATTCCAAAGATCGTTAAATTTAACTTCTTTAAGATCTTTATGACGATAAGATTTTTTTAATAATAAAGTTACCATTTTCTGTTAAAAAAGATTCTGGATGAAACTGAAAACCATATACATTATTTTCTTTATTTTCGAAAGCCATTGGAATATTTGATTTAGTGCATCTCATAGTTATTTTTGTATTATTCGACTTAAATGGCTCATATAATTTTAATGAGTGATATCGTCCAACTTTAAATATTTTATTTTTTTTGAATATCTTACTTTCACTTGTTACTTTTACTTTTGATTGATAACCATGAAAAATATTTTTTTGCTGCACTATTTTACCTTTTTCATTAAATAAAATTTGCTGGTATCCAAGACAAATTCCTATAATTTTCTTTTTTCCTTTATATTTTTTATAAATCTTTGATGTAAGTGGATAATCTTTTGGGGATCCTGGTCCGGGTGACAAAACAATTGTATTAGCTTGATCTAGTTTTTTTTTATTAATATTGAAATAATTTGAGCAAAATACTTTATCAAACTTTGAAAATTGATGAACAACATTCCAAGTAAAAGAGTCTTGATGATCAATTATATAAATCATTTATAAAGTTCCAATAAAGATTTTGCTTTAATAAAATTTTCATTAAATTCTTTGTTAGCTGAACTATCCAAAACAACACCTGATGCAGCCGAGACTTCTGAAGTATTTTTAAAATTTAAAATTGACCTTATAATTATATTAAATTTCATATCCTGATTAAATTTGATGTATCCAAAACTGCCAGTAAATATATTTCTATCCTCTTTTTCTTGATTGTTTAAAAGTTCAAGAGTTTTTATTTTTGGACATCCAATCACTGAACCACCGGGCATCATTGACTTAATTATATTTTTAATACTGATTTTTTTTTTTAAAATTCCTTGAATAGAAGTAACGTAATGAAAAAGATGTTTGTATTCCTCTACATATTTTTTTCTTAATATTTTTACACTTCCAGGTTTACATATTCTTGAAAGATCATTTCTTTCCATATCTACAATCATATTATGTTCCTTTGTTTCTTTTTGATTATTTTGAAAAAATTTTAAAGCTTTAATTTTACTATTTTTTTTATTTTTTTTTAAAGTCCCAGCTATAGGTTTGGTAATAATTTTATTTCCAACTCTATCAATGAGGGTTTCTGGTGAGCAACTAACTATAGAAAAGTTTTTATCTTTAATCATAAAAGATTCTGGTGAAGAGTTAATCTTCATTAATTTCCAAAAAAAATTTACTGGGTTTATAGTTGATTTGTTTTTATATTTGGTACATATCTTTATTTGATATGTTTCTCCTTGTTTGATTTTTTTTGAAAAAATATCAAATATCTTTTTATATTTTTTATAATTTATATTCATTTTAAAAGGGCTTAAAATTTGAGTTTTATTAAATGAGTTTTTGAAATTATGTTTTTTTATATTTGATATAACTTTTATATCTTTTCTTATTTTAATTATTGTTTCTGGCTTATAAAAGACTCCTTTATAAAATTTTAGTTTTTTTTGATTTTTAATATTAAGCTTTAATAAGTTACAAAGTATTTCATAGCCAAAAAAACCTATTAACAGATCTGTTTCTTTCTTATATTTTTTATTTGAGAACAAATTAAAGAATTTATTTATATTTTTATTTGTTAGTATGATTTTTTTTGAAAAATCTGTATATAAATTATATCCATCCTTTACTTTATAAATAATTAAATCTTTATCTGAATTATAAAGTTTTTCTAGATAAGGATTAAATTTCAGATGTTGCGAGTTGTTGTCTATCAATTGCTTTTTCTTTTATTGGTAAATGTATCAAGCCAGCAAATAAAGATAAAGCTACAGAAATGTACCATGCATAATCAAGGGAACCATATTGATCGTGAAATAAGCCTCCTAGATAAGCTCCTAAAAATGAACCAATTTGATGACTTAAAAATACAAATCCATAAAGTAATGATATGTATTTTGTACCAAATATATGACCTACTATACCATTTGTTGGAGGAACAGTTGATAGCCATAGGAAACCAAACGTTGCCCCAAAAATCAATGCATTAATTACGCTGGAAGGCATTAAAATAAAATACATTATAGAAACACCTCTCAATAAATATATAGCACTAAGTAATTTTTTCTTACTTACTCTTGTAGACAAATATCCACTAGATAAAGTTCCAAATACATTAAATAAACCAATCAATGCTAAAATTGCTGTTGCTGTCCAATCCTCTAAACCACTGTCTCTAATGTGCATTGGTATATGTGTAGCAACTAAAGCAATATGCCATCCACATACAAAAAAACCTAAAGTTAAATAATTAAAACTTTTATTCGAAAACGCTTCCTTTATTGCTTCAGTAGCTGTCTGATTGTTTTCAGTATTCTGCTTCAGTTCTGCCATTGGTGTAGATAAAAACAATGAAATAACTAAACCTGCTAGTATCATGCATCCAAAAATCACCAATGTTGTATTCCAACCAAATTCTAATAATGTAAATCTAGTATACATAGGAGAAACAAAATATCCAAAAGATCCTGCAGCAGTAACAATACCTGTTGCTATAGTTCTTGAATTAAGTGGAAAATGTTTTGCAACAATTGAAACTGGTATACTTATTGCTGTTGCTGCAAGTCCAATTCCAATTAAAATCCCTAAGTCAAATGTAAACCAAAACCCTGTATTGGGCCCATAATTCAAAAAATAAATACCTGCTAAATAAAATAAAAATCCTATAAATACAGCAACTCTTCCACTAAATTTATCTGTGATTATTCCAAAAATTGGTCCAAGCAAGCCCCAGAAAAAAAGCTGAATACCCATTGCAAAACCAAACTCCGTTTGAGTACAACCAAGATCTACTTCAAAATCAAAAAAGAAAAGTCCAAAAGTTTGTCTAATACCCAATGAAATAATAACTACTAAAGATGCAGCTATTAAAGTTATAAGCGCACTCTTATTTGGAATAAATTTTTCTGAACTCATTTAATATATTTTAAAGATTTTTTTAAATCTTGTATTAAATCTTTTGGATCCTCAAGACCTATATGAAGTCTTACTAAATGTTCATTATTTTCTAACTTTAAAAAATTTCTATCTCCTAATTCTCTATATTCCTGGTGTAAAGCTAAACTTTCAAAGCCACCCCAGCTATATCCATATCCAAATAATTCTAATGAGTTTACAAATTTTAGAATAGATTTTTTATTTTTTGCCTTAATTTTTAATCCCATCAATCCTGAAGCTCCTGAATAATGTTTTTTCCACATTTTATAATTATGCGTCCCCTTTTTAAAAGGGTATAAAAGTTTTACTTTTCTATGTTTAGATAAAAAACTTGCAACTTTTTTTGCGTTTTCTTCATGTCTATCTAAACGAACGTCAAGAGTTCTCAAGCCTCTTATTATTAGATATGCATCATCTGGTCCAAGCCTCAAACCTGTTATTTTATTTGCTTTCTCCACATATTTAAAAACTTTTTTATTAACTGCTAAACTTCCACCCATTACATCAGAATGTCCGGAATAATACTTTGTGGCAGAAACAATAGACATATCAAATCCTAATTTTATTGGTTTTAAAAAATATGGAGTTCCCCAAGTATTATCTATTGCGGTGAAGATTTTATTTTTTTTTGCAATAGAAATTATTTTGGATAAATCTTGAAAATCGAATGAATTACTTCCAGGATTTTCAACATAAATAAGCTTAGTTCTTTTAGAAATTCTTTTTTTTAAAGTATTCAGATCATGAGGGTTATAAAATATTGTTTTTATATTGAATGACTTTAAGAAATCTTGAGTCAATAATCTTGTAGGATAATATATTGGATCAGCTGCAAGTATTTCGTCACCCGGGCGAACTACGCTAAAAATAGACAAAAACACAGATCCAAATCCTGTGGGAGTTAAAAATACATGGTGACATTCTTCCATTTTTTTTAACATTTGTTGTAAAATAAATGTTGTTGAGGTACCTTGTCTGCCATAATCAAAGTGCCCTCCCGTGGGATCTTTTTTACCTTTAAATTGTGTCTTTCTAAGCTCATTCATAGACTTAAAGATAATTGTGGAAGCTCTTACTACTGGTGGATTTACTGATTGATTGTAGTAATCTTTAGCAGCATGTTTAAGAAAGGTTTTGAAACTTTTATCCATAATAAATTTGATATGATAAAAAGACAATGCTATATCCACAAAATAAGTCAATAAAATAAATAAAAGGAAATATGGGATACCCAAAAAAACACAGAGGCCGTAGAAAAATGGGCTCAAAAAAAAGAAGAGCAAGAAAGAAAAACAAGAAAAAGTAAAGCTCTAATTTTATTAATTTAGTATTTTTTTTAAACTTTATTGAAATAGTAAAGTTTGATAATTTCAATCAGTTTTTCGATATCCATCCACCACCTAAAACTTTGTGACCATTTTCATCTTTTGAATAAAAAACACATGCTTGTCCTGGTGATATACCTTGTTCTTCCTCAAATAATTTTAATTTTGCTTTTCCATTATTTAAATTTAATTTTGATTTAATTAATCTTCCAGTAGATCTTACTTTTGAAAAAATTTCTTTATCAAAAGTTTCTTTACTCACTAATAAATTTAAATCTTTAAGAGCAATTTCTTTTTTAATTAATTCTTTTTTTGAACCAACTATAATTTCATTTCTATCTGAATTTATCTCAATTACATAATATGGATCTTTAGCTGCAATTTTAATTCCTTTTCTTTGTCCAATAGTGAAATTTACTATTCCTTCATGTACCCCAATTACTTTTCCATTTACATCTTTTATATTTCCTTTTTTAAATGAATCAGGTCTAAATTTTTTTATTACAGATACATAATCTCCATTTGGCACAAAACAAATATCCTGGCTATCTGCTTTATCAGCTACATTAAGATCCAAATTCTTTGCAATCTTTCTTGTTTCACTTTTTAACATTCCTCCAAGAGGAAATCTTAAATAATCCAATTGCTCTCTGGTAGTATTGAATAAAAAATAACTTTGATCACGGTTTTCATCTATAGCTCTATACATTTCGGTTTTATTATTTTTAGTAATACTTTTTACATAATGTCCTGTAACCAAAGCATCTGCTTTTAAGTTTTTTGCTTCTTCAAATAAATCATTAAATTTAACAGTTTTATTACATTGTATACATGGAATCGGAGTCTCTCCTTTTAAATAACTATCAACAAAATTATCTACAACTCCTTCTTTAAATTTATTTTGATAATATAAAACTTTGTGTTCAATATTTAATTTATGAGCCACTCTCTTAGCATCCATGATGTCTTGTCCACTACAACATTGTTTAGAATGGGCAACTTCTTTACTGTTGTCATATAATTTCAATGTAATTCCAATTACATTGTAACCGTCTTTTTTCATTATGCCTGCAACAGTTGATGAATCAACTCCACCCGACATTGCAACAACAACAGTTGTATCTTTTGGGTCTTTTTTTAATCCAATCGAGTTAGTTTTTGTACTCATATAGTTGGTATTTATACTTATTTCTAATATAAGTTAAATTAAATGATTTTAGAATTTGAACCAGGAGACAAAGTAGTCAATCCGGCTAAAAAAGAATGGGGAATTGGTCAAGTTCAAAGCATAATTAATGAAAAAATAACAGTAAACTTCGAAAATGTTGGAAAAAAAGTAATTAACTCAGCAAATATAACATTGGAAAAATACAAAAATAAATGAGCCTAAACTCAATAAAAATTGTAGACGAACTTCTTGAAACTTTTTTTGCAGCTGGAAAACTATCTTTGGAAATTAGAAGTAAAAATCTAGTTAAAAAAACAAAAACTGACAACACGCCGGTTACTAATGGGGATATTGAAGTAAATAATATTTTAACAAAAAAAATTTCAGAACTTACACCAGAAATTCCAATTGTTTCTGAAGAGTCTTCAAAAAATAAGGAAAATAACAATTTAAAAAATTTTTGGCTTATTGATCCTATTGATGGAACCTATGATTATATTAACGGCAGAGATGAATTCACATTAAATGCAGCGCTTATAATAGATAATAAACCTTTTTTAGGTATAATTTATGCACCTGCAAAAGAAAGAATGTTTTATACTTATGGTCAAAATTTAAGCTTTGAAATTATTAATGGTGAAAAGAAAGAAATTAAGTGTAAAAAAACTAGCAAAGAGAATGAGGTGCTAGCTTTAACTTATTCAAATGATCTTAAGGATGAGATTATTAAAATACACAAAAAATATAATGTTACTAATTTTACTAAAATGAAAAGTTCTTTAAAGTTTTGCTCAGTTGCAACAGGAGAATTTGATTTATATGTGGCTGAACCTAGGGCATGTGAGTGGGACATTGCCGCAGGACATGCAATACTTATAAACGCTGGTGGTATAATAACTGACTTTAATGGAAATGATATTTTATATGGAAAAAAAGATTTTAAAAATCCGAGTATAATATTAAAAAGATCTTCAAAGTTGTAATGGATGAGCAAATTAAAATAATCCTAATTATTATTGTTTCTGTATCAATATTTGGTTTGCTAGTTTTCGTTTTTGTAAAAAATTATATTAGAAATAAAATTAATTATTATCTTGAAATAAAACATAAAAATAAAGATTTAAAGTAAATTTATCATTTTTAAATATTCATCCTTTTCTAAATCTAAAACTTTTTTTGATGTTTCAAAATCAAAACCTGATCTAGCTAAAATTCCAGTATCTTTTTTGTAAAATAAAGGTCTATTATTTTCATCTCTTGCAGGGCCTATTCTTTTTTTTTTACACATTTTGATTGCTGAAAAAAAATCTTGATCCTCATTTTTATCTTTTATTTTTTCAATTGTATCTTTTATATAATTATTTTTTATCCCTTTTGATATTAAATATTGCCTAATTTTATTGATAGAACTTCCTCTTTGAATTAAACTTTTGGCTTTAGATTCAGAATAAAACTTATCGTTTAAAAACTTAGTATTTTCAAGGTCTTCCAAAACTACATCAATTAAATTCATTATATTTTTTTTATTAACATTAGGTATTTTAGTTTTAATATATTTTTTTAGTAAATAAGTTTTGAGTTGTTGTCTAGATGGTGCATATTTTTCAATGTAGGCAAAAGAAAAATTACGCATTTCATCAATTGTTACCTCTAACGACTTTTTTTTATTTTTTATAGGAATCATGAAATGATGTATTATAATATATATATTAATGATCGAACAATTATCTAATTACTTTTCAGTAGAAACAATATATCTATGGCTAAATATATCTATTATACCTTTTTGGTTTGTCTTGATTTTTTTTCCACAATCTAAAATTTGTACGATTTTTGTAGCATCAATTTTTCCAATCACAATTTTAAGTGGAACTTACTTTTATTTGATTTATTTTTTTTTTATATCAGGCTACGAATTTCTAAGTAATTTTAACCTTTATTTAAGTGTTGAAAACCTAAAAAGTCTCTTTCAACAAGATGGTTTCATTTTATTATTTTGGATACATTTTATTTCTATAAATCTTTTTTGTGGAGGTTGGGTAGTAAGAGATAGTTCAAAATATTTAGTTTCTAAATATTTAATCATATTACCATTAATAATGATATATTTTATTGGTCCTTTAGGAATTTTTTTATATTGGTTAATTAGAATTTTTTATGCAAAAAAAATTGCATTGTATGATTAGCTTTATACGACTTTAAATCCTTTGTGTTGCATTAAACCAAAACCACCTTCTACATGTGAGACTTTTTCAAAACCCATTTCTTTAAGTGTCTTGGCTGCTAAAGCTGATCTACCACCAGCTGCACAAAATAGTACTATTTCTTTTGAGAGGTCTAAATTTTTACTTTTTACAAAAGCACTATCAGGATGAATTGAAAATTCTAATAATCCTCTAGATATATGAAGCGAATTTTCAATCATACCTGAATTTTGTAATTCGGATGAATCTCTTATATCAATTAAATTACATTGATTATTTTCTACTTTTTCTTTTGCTTCTTCTGGAGTAATGGTTTTTACCTCATTTAAAGCTTCTTGAACAAGAGTTTGTGATGATTTAATAGTCATTTTAAGATAAAATATACTTAAATGAAGATTAAAAAAAAAGCAAATAAAAAGTCTTGGTTTAAAAAAATTTTTATTAAAATTTGTAGATTGCTTGATTATGAAATAATCGATCAAGGTAATTTTTATTTACCCGTAACTGATCAAGATTTAAATCAGGACTTGTCTGTAGCTGGCCAAAAATCTCTTACTATTCCAATGGGAAAATTAGAGATTACTAGAAAAGTTAAGTCATTAACTATTATATTAAGAACTTGTGCTTCTGTAAATATGCTTCAACAATCAAAAAAAAGATTATTTAACCAAGAAAAATCTGAATATACTTTAAGATCATTAAACTCAATAATAAGATCGATAAATTATGCAAAAGATCTTTTTAAAAATATTAATCTGGAATTAATAATCGTCGATCATAACTCTGATCAACATGTTAAAGATAAAATTAAATCAATTATTTCAAATCAATCTTTTAAAAGTCAATTTATTAATTTAAACATTGATGAATTCAAAAAAGGTATAAATCCTTTAAATGAACAAAAAGAGACTGTAACCCCTAATATGATATCAAATATGTCAAATATTCATAAATCTTTATTAATAGGAAAAAAATCAGAAGATTTAGTTTATTTTGTTGAAGATGATTATATTCATACATTAGAAGCAATAAAAGAAATGGTTTTAACCTATGAGAAGTTAGCCACAATGTTAAAAAATGAAATAATTCTATGTCCTGCTGATTATCCTTATTTATATAGTGAAGTCTATAACACTAATGTTTTTCTTGGCGATAAAAGACATTGGAGAGTTGTAAGTGAAACTCTAGGTACATTTTTGATGAGTAAACAAATAATATTAAAATATTGGGATGAATTAACGTATATGTGTAAATTTCAACATCATCCATTTGAAAAACCGCTACATTTTATTTATGAAAAAGAATACTGTTTTACTCCGATACCATCGTTAGCTATTCATCTTACTAACATAAATTCTATATACGGGATATCTCCAAATATGGATTGGAAAAAGATTTGGGATGAAAACGAACTAAAATAATTATTTTACTTTGTTAATATGGGGGTAGTAGCCTTTAAAAAATAAAGGCTACTACAATTTATACTATTTATTAAATATTTCTTTAAGTGCTTTAGCAGGTAAAAACTTCACTTTTTGTGAAGCAGCTATCTGGATTTGTTCTCCTGTTCTTGGATTACGACCAATTCTAGCTTTTCTTTTAGCTACTTTATAAGTACCAAAACCAGCAATTTTCACTGAGTCATCGCCTTTTAAAGCGTCAAGAATAGTGTTGGTAATAGTATCAAAAGTACGCTCTGCATCAGCTTTACTTTGGTTTAAAGATCCAGCCAATTTAGCGACTAATTGTTTCTTGTTCATTTTAGCTCCGGTTTATAAGGTTTTTTTTTATATACTTAACAAAATCGTTGATTTATCAAGCTTTTTTTTAGTATTAAATGTAATTTTCAACACAATATATAGTGTTAAATTAATATTGATTTTATTGATTTTTTTGACTTTAAAAAAACCTTTAAAATAAGCCTAAATCTTTAAGATCATTAAAAGTCGCAAAAAACATCAAAGATAATAATAAAAACATTCCGATTCGAAAAAAACCTTCTTGTGTTTTTTGGCTTAAAGGGCGACCTAAAATTTTTTCAAAGCCATAAAACATTAAATGTCCACCATCTAACAATGGGATGGGAAATAAATTAATTAAACCTAAACTAACAGAAATATAGGCCATCATACTTAAAAAAGGAATAATTCCAAACTCTGCGACTTGACCTGAGATTTTAGCAATTCTGATTGGACCTCCTAATTGAGAAGTATCTCCAGAACCAGCAATCATTGATCCTAAATATTTTAATGAAGATGAACAAACAAAATAGACTTCATTAACTGAATGAAATAATGCTTTGACTGGCCCTAATTTGACATGATTAATTGTATTATTATATGGCATCAAAGTAATTCCCACTATTCTTTTATTAACTTTGTTACCTAAATTATCTTCTGATTGGATTGTTTCTGGTTTAACTGCTAATACTAAATCATTGTCATAACGAGAGATTTTAAAATCAATAGATTCTGATGTGGACATCATTATTAATTTTGAGACATCTAAAATACTTTTAACTTTATTACCATCTATTTCTAAGATTATATCATTTTTCTTTAAACCAGCTATTTCTGCGGGACTGTCTTTCTTAATTTCATTAATTGCTGGTGGTGTAAAATCTTTACCAATGAACATGTAAATAGTCATAAAAATAAGAATTGCTAAAATAAAATTAGCAATAGGACCTGCTGCAACAATTAGAGATCTTTGATAAAGAGGTTTAAGCACAAATAGTTTTTTTCTATCTTCTTCCGAATATTGTTTTATAATTTCCTCTTGATCTGCTTGAGAAAATACATTCCTGTCACCAAAAAATTTAACATACCCGCCAAGTGGTATCATGCAAATTTTCCATCTTGTGCCAGATTTATCATTCCAACCATAGATTTCTTTTCCAAAACCTATTGAAAAATCAGTTACTCCAACTCCATACTTTTTAGCAAAATAATAGTGTCCATATTCATGAATGAATACAACAACCAGTATAAGTATTAAAAATGGTATTATAAAATCAAACATATTATAGATAATAATGATTTTATTTTATTTTCCAAGTGGTCATTGGCACCAAAGTTGACAGTAAAAAAGACAAAAATAACAATGATTGTGCCATAAATGGAGGAAAAAATTCTAAAGGAAACAAAATTCCAACTAAAATGGATTTTGAAAAGTCTGGACTTGGAAAAAACAATAAACCAATAATTAATCCAAAAATAATTGATATATATGCATTTTTTTCTGTAAGAGATTTATTATAAAAGCCAGTAAAAACTGTTAATACGGCTGAACAGCAAAATAAATCTGCTAATAAAAAAAGATATAAAATACTTAAACCTTTTGAAGCTATGTAAAATGCAATAAGTGACAATAAAATTATTATATATTTAGATAGTTTGAAATAATTTCCTTTAAATTTTAAAAGTTTGTTACCATCAACAATAATCAAACTTGAAATTGCATTTATTAACGTATCAATACTGCTTATGGTTAGAGATATCGAAAGCAAGATAATGACAATAGATAAACCTAAAGTATGATTTTGAATCAATAATGAAAAAAAGGCTAGATCCGGAATTACATCATTGTTTGACGAAACAGAAATTAAACCAGAAAATCCCATTAAAAAAACAATTGGAATAATTATTAAAAATGAAAAAAATAAACTTTTTTTTAATACTTCGTCATTTTTTGCAGCATACACTCTCTGCCAATTTCCCTGATGAAATAGATTAGTTGCTGCAACAGCTATAAAAAAGGTCAATCCAGCTGTAAAATTTGGTAAATAATCTAAGCTCAACAAATGAGGTTTATTTAGTTTAATAAAACTTAAATTAAATTCTGAACTATTCTGTGTAATCAAAAAGTTAAAAATAACTATTAATAAAATAATTAAAATAACGAATTGAATATTATCTGTTAATATTGAAGCTCTCAATCCACCATATAAAGTATAAAAAAGAGAACTTAAAATAATTATGAATGCAGTAATCCATAAATCTGTACCTGAAATATATTTTATGAGAATTGAAACTGCCGTAACTTCAGCAATTAGAAAAATCAACATATAAAAAATTGATAAAAATAAAATTAATTTGAATAATTTTTGACCAAATTTTTTCCTTATAACTTCAATTAATGTTTTACAGTTTGAATATTTTTTTCTAAAAATTTTACCTAAATAAATTAATATAAATAATGGAAACGCAGTTCCTAAAGAGTAGCCAATTACGGATCCAATTCCTCCCCATGTAGCAGCTGATGCAGGTCCAAATAAAATCCATGCACCTAAAGCTGATGATACTAAGCTAGCTGTTAAAGAAAAAACTCCTACCGATCTTCCTGCCAGTAAATAATTATTTAAATTTTGATTTTTTCTAGAATAAAAAATTCCTAAAAGTGTAAAAACCACACATAAAAATATTATTATTAATATTGCTGATGTTTGAGATATTAGATTTAATGTTTCCAACGTTCCCTTTCTGAATTACCGGACAGGTTCTTAGGGTATATTCTCAGTCTTAATTGACACCCCTATATTATTTATAATTGAAAAATAAAAATAATGATAGTAATTAAAGAAAAAATTTAACTTGAAAAAATAAATAATTTTAATGTCATCACAAAAAATAATAGACATACTTACAAGTAATATTGATACATTGTGGGTTATAGACTGTGCAATATTAGTTTTCATTATGCAAGCAGGCTTTATGTGCATGGAAACAGGTCTATCAAGACACAAAAATAGTATCAATGTTGCATTAAAAAATGCTGCAGACTTTGGTGTATCTGTAGTTATCTTTTGGATTTTTGGATTTGGTATTATGTTTGGAACTTCCTATAATGGTTTCTTTGGGACTGATTTATTTTTCTTCAAAACAGATAAAGCTGAATATATGACTTACTTTGTCTTTCAAGCTATGTTTGTTGCAACCGCTGCAACAATAATTTCTGGTGCTGTTGCTGAAAGAATGAAGTTTAATGGTTATTTAATTATGACAGTATTAGCAACAGGAATAATTTACCCTATTGTTGGCCATTGGGCTTGGTCTTCAAGTTATCTTTCTAAATATGATACAGAAACTCTATTGTTAGATGCTTATGGTTCAATAAATACTACTGGATGGCTTTCAGATATGGGTTTTGTAGATTTCGCTGGAAGCACAATTGTCCATTCCGTAGGTGGATGGATTGCTTTATCAGCAGTTATAATTTTAGGCCCTAGAATTGGCAAATATTCAGATGCAAACAAAGGTAAATTTACTGGATCTAGTTTTCCTTTAGCTGTATTAGGAACATTAATCTTGTGGTTTGGTTGGTTTGGTTTCAATGGTGGAAGTAATGGTGCTATGGACAAAACAGTGCCTCTGATTTTAATTAATACTTTTTTAGCTGCAGCTTTTGGTTTATTGACAGGTTTAACTATTTCTTATTTTAAATTTAAGAAACCTGATCCTTTTTATATAATTTTAGGACCACTTGCAGGATTAGTCTCAATTACTGCTGGATGTAATTCTATGACATCCGTTATATCAATTTTTGTAGGAATTATTGGCGCAATTATTGCAATAATTGTAAATGAAGCATTAAACAAATTTGAAATTGACGATGTTGTTGGAGCTGTTCCAGTTCATTTAGCTGCTGGTATTTGGGGAACATTAGCTGTTGGTTTTTTCAGTGATTTAACTATTTTAGATACAGGGCTTGATAGGCTTTCACAGATAAAAATTCAATTAATAGGAATATTATCAATTGGAGCGTTTACATTTATATCCTCTTTTGTGATTTTGAGTATTTTCAATAAATTTTATCCATTAAGAGTAAGTCCAGTTCAAGAGGAATTGGGTCTTAATATTGCAGAGCATAATGCAGTATCAGTGGAACATGATTTAATTTCAATTTTAGATAAGCAATCACAGTCGGGAGATCTTAAAATTAGAGGTCCACAAGATCCATTTACCGCAGGAGGAGTCATTGGTCTGTATTACAATAAATTAATGAGTAAACTAGAAACAAGTGAAGAAGAAAGAAATAAATGGCGAGAAAGAATCTCAAAAGAAGTAAAACTTGCTGTAAAAGTTCAAGAGAATTTTTTGCCAAAGAGAAATCTAAAAAATTATCCTGTGCATGGTATTAATATTTCAGCAAGAGAGGTTTCAGGAGATTTTTTTAGCTTTTACCCACATAATAATAATATTTATTTTATTATTGCTGATGTTGCTGGAAAAGGAATTCATGCAGGAATGGTTATGGCTAAAGCATCAACATTATTTGAATTATTGTCACAATCAAAAGTAGATCCTGATGAAATGGCTTTCCATATGAATAATGATTTAAATAATACAAAAACAGGAGGAATGTTTGTAACTTCAATAATTGGAGAATATAATTTAATATCTGATGAAATTAGATGGGTAAATGCAGGACATCAGCCAGCTCTAGTAAGACATAATAATGGAGAATACAATAAAATTGAAAGTTCTGCTCCTCCATTAGGAGTAATTAAGCAAAAAGATAAAAGTTTTTATAAAACAAATAAAATTAAATTAAACGGTTCAAGATTTTATGCTTTTACTGATGGTTTATCTGAAAGTATAAATAATGATGGAGAAGAAATAGGAATTGATGGTTCAATTAATATTATTGAGAAGAATTATAGTCAGGATACTATTAAACAGTTAGGTGATATTACAAAGTCTGTAATAAATACAAGTAAAAACCAAACCCTGAGCGACGACCTTACTTTAATAAGTATTGGAAAATAATAGATTTTTAAAATAATTTATTTTTAGTTAAAAACAAACAATATGATCTATATGTATGGGTCTTTTAATTCCAAATTTTTCATCTATCTCATGTTGATGAATATGATGAGAATGAACAAAAACTGGTATTAACAAGTGATTTAAAGTTTTTAATGTATAAATAAAATTTGTTCCTCTAAATTTTCTATCAACCACCTCTAATTGTAAATTGCTTTTATCATCATGTTGTAAATCCTCTGGCTGTATTAAAAGTTTCACTTTAGATCCTATTGGAAATGGTTTTATAAAATTACCAGTAATTGTTCCAAGATCTTCATTTTCAAGACTTTTTGGACTTGTAACCTCAGCAGGTATTAAAATTCCTCTATTTAAAAAGTTAACAACCTCAATCGAATTTGGAAAATGATAAACTTTATATGGATCGTCAAATTGTTTAAGTTCTTTGTTTAAAATTATTCCACATTTTGAGCCCAAATAAAACGCTTCATATGAATCATGAGTTACAATTATTGTAGTAATTTTTAAAGTATTTAATATTTTTTTTAATCTTACTTGAATTTCTTCTTTAAAACTCTGATCAACATTAGATAAAGGTTCGTCTAATAGTAAAAGATCAGGTTGAGTAATTAAAGATCTTGCGAGTGATGCTCTTTGCGCTTCTCCAGCACTAATCTGGTGGGGATATTTGTTTAGTATTTGAGAAATATTCAGTAATTCAATTATTTCTTTAAAACTAATTTTTTGATCTTTTTTTCCTTTGTTTCTCTCAGTTCCCAATAATATATTTTTTTCTATGGTATAGTGAGGAAATAAACTGTTTTCTTGAAAAGCAAGAGATATATTTCTATCTTCAGGCTCAACATTTACTTTTTCTGAAGATATAATTTTACCGTTTAACTCTATTGATCCATTTCCTATTTTTTCTAATCCAGCAATAGATCGTAATATTGTAGTTTTTCCAATTCCAGATGGTCCCAGAAGGCATATTATATCTCCTTCTTTTTCTATCACAAAAGAAACATTTCTTACTTTAGTTTTTCCTCCAACACTAAAATCAACATTTTTTATTTCAAAAAAATTATTATTCATCTCTTTCTCTTAAAATATATTTTGATGTAAGTAAAATAAAGAAAGTTGCAATTAAAATTAAAAATAATGCTGGTACAGCTGCAGCTTCTAACAAATCTTCTGAAGCAGAAATATAAGCAGTGGTAGCAAAAGTTTCAAAGTTAAAAGGTCTTAAAATTAATGTTATAGGCAATTCTCTTATTATTTCTAAAGAAATTAAAATAACCACAAACAAAAGTGAATTTCTTAAATATGGAATATGTATATTAAAAAAAGTTTTTGTTTTGGAATATCCAAGAAGATATGCGCTCTCATCAACTGCAATGTTCATTTTTTCATATCCTGATTTAATTCCATTAAAAGCTAAAGAATAGAATCTTACAAAATAAACTATAACTAAACCTAAAACTGATCCTATAAATACTTTTTTAATTGACAAAAATCCCATTACTTTAATAAAATTTTCATCGAACCATGCTACGAAAGTTATAAAAGCAATAGCAAGAATAACACCTGGTATAGCATATCCTGAGATTGATAAAGTAGATAATATATTTAAAATTTTTTTATTTGATACTCTATTTCCATAATTAGACAATAAAGCAAAAGATATTAAAACCAAACTTGATAATGAAACAAGATATAAAGTATTCATTAATAAATCAATTATGTTTAAGTCAAATAAATTTTCTGGAAATTTAATTGTCCAATATAGCATTTGGCTTAATGGAAATATAAAACTTAAAAAAAATAACAAAGTACAAAAAATAACTGCAAAAATTGATTTAGAACCTTGTAATTTTATTTTTTCTCTTTTTTTAAATCCACCTTTTGTTTCCAAATGAAACTTTGCTTTTTTTCTAGATAAGTTTTCAGTTAAAAATAATATAAATATAAATAATAATAAGAAAAAAGATATTCTGTTTGCAAATGCCAAATCATCAAAAGCAATCCAGGCGTTGTAAATACCAGTTGTTAAAGTATTAATTGAAAAAAAGTCAACAGCACCAAACTCTGCTAGAGTTTCCATTGCTACTAACGATAAACCTGCAACTATTGCTGGACGAGCTGCGGGTAATATTATTGAATAAAAAGATTTGAATTTTGAAAAACCAAGATTTTTTCCTAATTCAATTAAATTCTGCGATTGATATAAAAAAGAAGATCTAGCTAAAATATATACATAGGCAAAAAGAGAGAATGAAAGTGATAATATAAGTCCAAACATTCCACTGAATTTTGGTATATGTTTATTATATTCACCATCTCCAAATAAAAATTTTAAAATTGTAAATGCTGTTCCATAATTTTCAAAAAATGCAAAAAGTGAATAAGCGTAAATATAAGGTGGTATTGCAAAAGATAATATCAAAGCCCACTTAAAAAAATTAGAACCAGGAAACTCATAAAATGAAACAATATAAGCTGAGCCAACTCCAAGAATAAATGTTAAAAACAATACACCTAATAGAAGTGTGATTGAATTAAATATATATTCAAGAAAAAAAGTTTCTCTAAGTACTTCAAAATAATTTGTTGTATCTTCAAAAAAACTTGAAAAAACTGTCAAAATAGGAATTAAAACAATTATTGAAATAATAAAACTACTTAAATACCAAACATTAATAATTTTAAAATTCATACCTTTTGTCATTGATTAATTTAATTAGTTTAAATGATTATTTATTTTTTTTCTAGTGTCTACGACGAAAGGAGACCTGTGTCGTAGACACTAATTGAGGATTTTATCTATATATCAAAAACTTTAAGGAGGTGCGGAACATCCTTTGTTTCGATTTCTGATAAATCTCTTCCATTTATTCTGTTATCGATTTTTTTACACTCTAAAGAACATGTGGGACACGCTTTAGAAGATTTATTATAATCTATATCAGATATAAATTCTTTTTTTTCCATTTACTACCATCCAGCAGCTGTCATTATTTCTACAGCAGCAGCTTGATTTTTTCCGTAAGTAGAAACTTTTGTTTTTAGATCTTGTTTAAAATCTAAACCTAAGTTGTTTACCACTAATGGACTTGGTGAAACACCAGCAATCATTGGAAACTCAAAAGTATTATTTGTAAAGTGTTCTTGAGCCTCAGGTGTTAGTAAGTATTCAACAAGAGCAATAGCGTTTGCTTTGTTAGGAGCGCCTTTAACTAAAGCAGCACAACTGATGTTCATGTGTGTTCCTCTTCCATCTTGATTTGGAAAAAATGCTTTAACTTTTTTTGCAGCTTCTTGTTGTTCAGGACCTTTTTTACCTGATAGCATTAGAGCTAAGTAATAAGTATTAGCTACAGCAATATCTGCTTCACCAGCAGCTACTGCCATTATTTGTGCTCTATCGTTACCTTCTGGTTTTCTTGCCATATTAGCAACAACTCCCTCTGCCCATGCAGCTGTAGCCTTTTTACCATTGTTAGCTATTAATGAAGCGACAAGAGATTTATTGTAAATGTTACTAGATTTTCTAATTACTAATCTACCTTTCCATTTAGGATCAGCTAGACCTTCATAAGTCATTCCAGATAATTCAGCACCAGAAACTCTCTCTGGTGAGTAATAAATTATTCTTGCTCTTTTAGCGATTCCAACCCACTTACTTGTTCTAAAGTTTTTTGGAACAGCTGCTTTAATTGCTGCAGATGACAATCCACCTTGAAGTGTACCTTTTCCATCCATAGCTCCACATCTTCCAGCATCAGCTGTGATGTAAAGGTCTGCAGATGAGTCAGCTCCCTCTTCAATTATTCTTTTCTCTAAAGCACCTGATTTACCGTTAATTAAATTTACTTTGATTCCAGTTTTTGCTGTAAACTTTCCATAAAGTTCAGCGTCAGCTTTGTAATGCCTTGCATTAAAGATATTAACCTCTGATGCTAAAGTTAAACCAGAAACAAATGTAAAAAGTATCGTAAGTATCGATATTTTTTTCATGTTTCTCCTTAAAATTTAAATTAAATTTAATGAGAATGATAACTATTCTCAGTGAGAATGATTATCAATCGCACTGATTGTCGCAGGTTGTATTAAAACTCCCACTCTGAGATTTTACTATATAAAAAGTTCCTAAATGCTTGGACTCTAGCTACATTTTTCATTGATTGAGGATAAACGAAATGAGCTTCTGTTATTGGTCCCTCAACATTAGGTAAAACTTTAGAAATTTTTGGCTGATTTACAGTTAAATAATCTGGTAATGCTGCTAGTCCAACTCCGCTTTGAACTGCTAATAAAAGACCATAAACACTATTAACTTTCATTACAGTTTTTCTTTTTTTATCTTTCATTCCAAGTTTTAAAGCCCAATCTGGGTTATAAACTGGTGATGGATTTCCTTTTCCATATGAAATAAACTTGTGTTTATTAAGATCGTTAATAGTCTTTGGATATCCATGTTTTTCAAGATATTTGTGTGAACCATAAATATGATAATTGATATCAATAAGTTTTTTTTGAATATAATTAAGTTGTTTTGGTCGTCTCATAAATATTCCGATATCAGCTTGTCTTGTGCTTAAATCCAATTCTTTATCATCAAATATCAATTCGACCTCTATTTCTGGGTTTAATTGCATAAATTCTTGGATTCTAGGAGTTAACCAAGTAGTACCGAAACTAACGACTGTCGTTACAGTCAATTTTCCAGATGGTTTATTTTTTTTATCACCTAATGTGGTCTCAACTTCTTTTAATTTGCTTATTACCTCATGTGCGGTTTTAAAGACATATTCTCCATTTTCAGTTAAAGTTAATCCTCTTGCGTGCCTTTCAAAAAGTTTTACTTTTAAATCATCCTCAAGCGATTGTATTTGTCTACTTATTGCTGATTGACTTAAATTTAAATTAACTGTTGCATTTGTAAAGCTACCTGCTTCAGCTACAGCATGAAATATTTTTAATTTATCCCAATCCATTACTTATTAACGTTAATTATATATCTTCCGGAAGTTTTTCCTTCTAACATTTTTGGATAAATATCCAAAAGTTCCTCAAGTCCTATTTCTTTTATGGACTCTTCTAATTTTTTAAAATCTATTAATTTAGAAGCTTCATTCCAAATAAATTCTCTTCTTTTTACAGAAGCATTAACAGAATCAATTCCCCATAATTTAACTCCACGAATAATAAAAGGCATAACAGTAGTGTTTAGTTTAATACTTGATGCATTTCCACATGCAGCAACTATTCCGCTATGCTTAATGTGTGAAAGAACTTTTGCTAGAACATTTCCTCCAACTGTATCAACAGCGCCATCATATAAACCTTTGTCTAGAGGTCTAGACTCACCACTTAAATCACTTGTTTTTACAATGTTTTTAGCACCTAAAGCATTTAGATATTCTTTGTTTTCATCTTTACTAGTAACAGCTGTTACGCTACATCCCATTTTTGATAAAATCATAACTGCAATACTTCCAACTCCACCTGAGGCACCTGTAACGATTACATCATTAACTTTTTCACCTAATAATAAAACTTCTCTGGTTTGTTTTGTTGTAAAAGCACATTGTAAAGCTGTAAAACCTGCAGTACCAAGAACCATTGATTGTCTTAAAGAAAGTGAATCTGGTTTTTTAATTATAGACTCTCCACTTACTTTTGCATATTGAGAGTAACCACCATAAAAATTTTCACCTATTCTCATTCCTGTGGCAATAATTTCATCTCCCTCTTTAAATTTTGCATTACTGCTTTCAACAACTTTTCCTGAAAAATCTACACCTGGAATATGGGGATATTCTTTTACTAATCTCGCTCCATTCTTTAATATGAGGGCATCTTTATAATTTAAACTTGAATATTCTACTTTAACTTTTACATCACCGTGTTTTAAAAATTCATTATTAATATTTTTAACTTCTCTAGTAAAATTTTCCCCATCTTGATTAATAATTAAAGCTTTAAAATTTTCAGACATTAGTAATGATTAGCAGAAATTTACTTACTTATAAATCTCAAATATCTATTTTGATAACTTAAATCTTCTTTAAATTTACCTAAATAATAATTTGTAACTGTTGTTGCTTGTTCTTTCTTTATTCCTCTCATAGTCATACATTGATGAGTTGAGTCAATCGATACAGCTACTCCTTTAGGATTTAATGTTTCCATTAATACATTTGCTATTTGCATCGTAAGTCTTTCTTGAGTTTGAAGTCTTTTTGAAAATACTTCTACAACTCTAGCGAGCTTACTTAAACCTACCACTCTTTCATTAGGAATATACGCAACATGAGCAACTCCAATGATAGGAGCCATATGATGTTCACAGTGACTTTGAACCGAAATGTTTTTTTGAATGACCATATCATCATAGCCATCAACATCGCCAAATGTTTTCTCTAAAATTTTCTTTGGATCCTCATTGTATCCTTTAAAGTATTCTTTAAAAGCTTTCACTACTCTTTTAGGAGTTTCCAATAAGCCTTCTCTGCTTGGATCCTCCCCCATCCACTTAAGGATCTTTATAAATGCTTCTTCCGCTTCTTTGTCAGAAACTTTTTGACTAGATTTAATTTCGTTTTGGTTTTTTACTAATTTCATGACTGCTTTATATATATAAACTCATATTTATAAAATATTTATTATATTCTGCAATATGCTACAAAATGTCTAATTATGTTTAAAAAAAGAGAAAATGTCCAAGAAATTGAAGAGGGATTATTATTGTCTCCAAAATTTGATAATGATGGATTAATCCCTGTTGTGACAACTTGTTCAAAAACACAAATTGTTTTAATGCAAGGATATATGAATGTTGAGGCATTAAAAAAAACTATAGAAACTAAAGAAGCACATTATTGGAGTAGATCAAGGAAACAAATCTGGCATAAAGGAAAAACTAGTGGTTTCGTTCAAAAGGTTGTAGAAATAAGAATTGATGATGACCAAGATTCAATTTGGCTTAAAGTTGATATAGGTAAAGGTGCAAGCTGTCATGTTGGTTATAGGTCTTGTTTTTATAGATCTGTTCCATTAGGTAAAATTGACAATGCAAGAAATATTAAGATGAATTTTGAGGAAAAAGAAAAAGTATTTGATCCCGAAGAAGTTTATAAAGGTGAAGAAAATCCAACTAAAGTATAAATATTATGTCTAAACAACAACTTGATTTAATGAAACCTTTTGGACCGTGGGTTGCTAAAATTAATATTCCAGAAGACTTAGTTAATAAATTAAATGATTATGTTGATAAAATCGTAGCTGACGAAGAAAAATCTAAAATACAAAATGCTGGTAAAAGATTGGTAGGTAATGTTACTCAAGAATTTCAAATCGATGCAAATTTCGCTGAAAAAAGTGGTTGGGGTAAATTATTACAATCAGCATGTTCAAAATTAATTGAAACAACATTAAAAAAAAATATTACAAAGTTTGATATTACTGATACCTGGATTGTAAGACAATTTGAAAATGAATATAACCCAATCCATTTTCATTCTGCTCATTTGTCTGGAGCTGGATTTCTTAGAGTACCAGATTTTGGATCAACTAAACAAGAAGGAAAAAGAAATCATAACGGACAATTAAAACTTGTTCATGGAAATAAACAATTTCTTTCATCATGCATGATGCCAATTAAACCTAAAGTTGGTGATTTTTATATTTTTCCACACTATTTGATGCACTTAGTTTATCCGTTTGTGGGAAATGAAGAAAGAAGATCGATATCATTTAATGCTAAAATAGATGAAGATATTTTTGATGTTTTTAAAAATTAATGAGTGAAGAAAAACAAAAAAATGTTCTAGGTGAGCCGATTGAAGAGTGTTCTAACGAACCGTTAACAGGATGGTTTAGAGATGGATGTTGCAATACAGATAAAAATGATCATGGTCTTCATACGGTATGTGCAAAAGTAACGAATGATTTTTTACAATGGTGCAAAATCGCAGGTAATGATTTAATCACTCCTCATCCAGAATTCGGTTTTCCAGGATTAAAAGAAGGTGATAATTGGTGTGTTTGTGCAAGTTGGTATGTTAAATCGATTGAAGCGGGTAAAGCCTGTCCAATTTATTTAAAAAAAACTCACGAGAATACTTTAAAACTGGTGTCAATTGAAAAATTAAAAAAATACGCAATCGATTTATCCTAAACTACATATTGCCATATTTGGGGCCGCCTCCGCCTTCTGGTGTAACCCAATTAATATTTTGTGAAGGCTCTTTAATATCGCAAGTTTTACAGTGAATACAATTCTGTGAATTAATAACAAATTTAGGTTTTTCATTTTCAATCTGTACTTCATAAACTCCTGCAGGACAGTATCTTTGTGCTGGTTCATCATATTTTTGATATGTGAAAGATATTGGTAATTCAGGGTTTTTTAGCTTTAAATGAACTGGTTGGTTATCTGTGTGATTTGTACCTGTTAAATAAACAGAGCTAGTTTTGTCAAAAGTTATAATGTTATCTGGTTTCGGATATTCTATTTTTGGCATTTCGTTTGCATTTTTTAAAGTTTCATGATCAGCATGTTTATGCTTTAGTGTGAATGGTAGTTTACCTCTAAACAATATTTGATCAATTCCTGTAAAAATAATTCCAATAATTAAACCCCAGCTGAAACTTGGTTTTACATTTCTCGCCTCATAAAGTTCTTTATAAACCCAGCTATTTTTAAATTTATCCTCATAAATAGATAAATTTTTGTTCTCTTTTAAATGCTCAATTATAGTTTCAGCAGCAATCATTCCACTTTTCATTGCAGTATGAGATCCTTTTATCTTTGGCATATTTAAAGTTCCAGCATCACATCCAACTAATAATGCACCTGGCATGTACATTTGAGGTAAACTTTGTAAACCTCCTTCAATTAAAGCTCTTGCGCCATATGAAATTCTTTTTCCTCCTTCTAAATATTTCTTAATTGAAGGATGAGTTTTAAATCTTTGAAATTCATCAAAAGGTGAAAGATGAGGATTTTGATAATCTAATCCAATTACATATCCTAAAAATATTTGTTTATTTTCAGCATGATACATAAAACTTCCTCCATAGGTTTTGTTATCGAGTGGCCATCCTGCAGTATGCATAACCATACCTTCATGGTGATTATTTTCATTTATTTCCCAAATTTCTTTAAAACCAATTCCATATTGTTGAGGATTTTTATTTTTATCTAAATTAAATTTTTTAATTAATTGTTTCCCTAAATGACCTCTGCAACCTTCAGCAAACACTGTTACTTTTGCATGAAGCTCCATTCCTGACTCAAAGCTATCTTTTTTATTTCCTTCTTTATCTAGACCCATATCTTGAGTGGCGATTCCTTTTACTGATCCATCATCGTTATATAAAATTTCACTTGCGGGAAATCCTGGAAAAATTTCTACACCTAAAGCTTCGGCTTGTTCTGCCAACCATCTACATAAATTTGCTAAACTAATAATATAATTTTTATGATTTTGTTGTACCTTAGGCAAAAGCCAAGTTGGCCAACTTAAAGATTTCTTTTTACTTAAAAATAAAAACTTTTCTTTAGTTACTTTAGTTTTAATAGGAGAGTTTAATTCTTTCCAATTTGGCAATAATTCATCTAAGGCTCTTGTTTCAAAAACATTGCCTGACAAAATATGAGCACCTATCTCTGATGCTTTTTCTAAAAGGCAGACATTTACATCTGGATTTAACTGCTTTAGTTTTATTGCAGTTGAAAGTCCTGATGGTCCGCCACCTACGATTACTACATCGTATTCCATCACTTCTCTGGACATAATATTATTTTTTACAGTATTTGTTATTTTTGTATAGTGTTTAATTTGTTCAATTCTTCTAAGAACTGGGGAAGTGCTTCAAAGAGATCTGCCTCTAAACCGTAATCAGCAACACTAAATATAGGAGCTTCACCATCTTTATTAATTGCTACAATTATTTTACTTTCCTTCATTCCAGCCAAATGCTGAATTGCTCCTGAAATACCAACAGCTATATACAAGTCTGGCACTACTACTTTACCTGTTTGACCTACCTGATGATCGTTAGTGATATATCCTGCATCAACTGCCGCTCTAGACGCACCAATAGCTGCGTTTAATTTATCAGCTATAGCAGTTATTAATTTAAAATTATCTCCACTTGCCATTCCTCTTCCGCCAGAAATTACGATTCTTGCAGTTCCTAATTCTGGTCTATCAGACTTTATTTCCTCTCTTTTAATAAATTTAGTTAATGTTGAAGCCTCGGCACTATCTGCTTTTATAATTTCAGCTGATCCTCCAGATGTTTGAGCTGGATCAAAAGAAGTAGGTCTAATAGTAACACATTTTTTATTATCATTACTTTTAACAGTTGCAAAAGCATTCCCTGCATAAATAGGTCTTAAAAAAGTATCAGGTGAAATTACTTTTATTATATCGCTTACCTGTGAAGTATCTAATAGTGCAGCAACTCTTGGCATTAAATTTTTACCAAATGTGTTAGCAGAACAAACAATATGCGAGTAATTTTCTGCTTGTTTTACTATCACTGGAGTAAAGTTTTCAGCTAAATAATTTTCATAAATATCATTGTCTATTTGAATTACTTTTTTTACATTTGGTATTTCTGAAACTGATTTACATACTGCATCTATGCTTTTTCCAATAACTAAAACATGAAGATCTTGGTCAATTTGGGATGCTGCGGTAATTGCATTTAAAGTAAACGGCCTTATTTCTTTATTATTATGCTCTGCAATTAATAGTACTGACATTATATTACTTTTGCCTCATTTTTTAATTTTTGAACTAATTCAGCTACACTTGAAACTTTTATTCCAGCTTTTCTTTTTGGTGGTTCTTCAACTTTAATTTGCTCTATTCTTTGTTTTGTATCAACTCCTAGATCTGATGCATTTATTTGTTCTAAAGGTTTTTTCTTTGCTTTCATAATATTTGGTAATGATGCATATCGAGGTTCATTTAATCTTAAGTCACATGTTACTACTGCTGGAATATTTATTTCTATAGTTTCTAAACCTTCGTCAACTTCTCGAGTTACTTCTAAGGATTTATCTTTAACTTCTATTTTTGATGCAAAAGTTGCTTGTGGCCAGTTTAGTAAAGCTGCTAACATTTGTCCTGTTTGGTTACAATCATCATCGATTGCCTGTTTACCCATAAATACTAAATCAGGATTTTCTTTCTCAATAATTTTTTGAAGAACTTTAGAAACTGCTAATGGTTCAATAATACCATCAACTTTAACATGAATTCCTCTATCTGCACCTACAGCAAGTGCTTTTCTTACAGTTTCTTGAGCTTTCTCTTCACCAATGGTTACTGCTACAATTTCTTTTGCTTTACCTGACTCTTTTATTTTTACTGCTTCCTCAATTGCATTATCATCTGGTGGATTAGTTGACATTTTTACGTTATCAGTAACTACACCTGTACCATCTTCTTTTACTCTTACTTGTACGTTGTAATCAATAACTCTTTTTACTGCGACTAATATTTTCATTAAGCTCTTAACAATTTATTTTCAGGATCATATGGACTTTCATCCAAAATGGTAGCGTCGTGCATTTTTCCTAAAATATCAATTTTTAATTTTTGACCTGTTGTCGCAAGTTCGGGTTTAATCATTCCTAAAGCTATTGATTTATTTAATCTAAAACCAAAATCTCCTCCCGTTGCTCTTCCAACAACTTTATCATTTTCGTAAATAGGGTTATTTCCTAAAACATCTGCATCAGTAACGTTATGAACTTCCATTGTGACCAATTTGTTTGAAAATCCTTTTTGTCTCCATTTATTTAAAGCTTCTAATCCAATAAATTTTCCTTTATTTGGATGAATAAATCGATCTAATCCTGACTCATAAGGTGAATATTCAATAGATAATTCCGTCCCAACTAGTTTATATGATTTTTCTGCTCGTAAACTGTTCATTGCTCTTATTCCAAAAGGCTTCAGTCCAAGTTCTTTTCCATTTTCCATTAATTTATCAAATATATGATTTTGATATTCTAATGGATGATGTATCTCCCAACCAAGTTCGCCAACAAAGTTCACTCTTATTGCTGTACAAGGAGCATATCCAATATCCACTTTTTTTGAACTTAGCCATTTAAAATTTTCATTCGAAAAATCATCTTTTGATACTTTTTTCATTAGATCTCTTGCTTTAGGTCCAGCAACTACCAATACCCCAACTGAGTTAGTAAGGTTTTCAAATTGGACAGTTCCATCTTTTGGCATCCACTTTTGTATCCAGTCATGATCAAGTCTTTGAAAAGCACCAGCTGAAACTAAGTAGTAGCTATTTTCAGCTTCTTTTAAAATTGTAAATTCTGAATGAACGCCACCCTTTGTATTTAGGGCATGACATAAATTAACTCTTCCAATTTTTTTTGGAAGTTTATTAGCAACTAAGTAATCTAAAAATTCTTCAGCTTTTGGTCCTTTAATTCTACATTTTGCAAATGCAGTCATATCTAATAAACCAACATTTTCTTTTACATTTTTACATTCTTTCTCAACTGCTTTGAACCAATTTGATCTTCTAAAAGACCAATCATCTTTTTGCTCCATACCATCAGTTGCAAAGAAATTAGGTCTTTCCCATCCAAATTTTTGACCAAATACTGCTCCTAGTTTTTTCATTCGATCATAACAAGGGGCTGTTCTTAATGGTCTTGCTGCTTCTCTTTCTTCATCTGGATAATGAATAATAAAAACATTTCTATAAGCTTCCTCATTTTTTTCTTTTAAATAAGATTTTGAGCAATAGTCTCCATATCTTCTAGGTTCCACACCAAGCATATCGACTGTAGGTTCTCCATCTATAATCCATTCTGCAAGTTGCCATCCAGCTCCCCCTGCTGCTGTAATTCCAAAACTATGCCCTTCATTAATCCAAAAATTTTTTAAACCCCACGCAGGTCCTACAATTGGATTTCCATCAGGTGTATAACAAATTGCACCGTTGTAAACTTTTTTCACACCAACTTCTCCAAAAGCAGGTACACGATGAATTGCTCCTTCTATGTGAGGTGCAAGTCTATCTAAATCTTCTTGAAATAATTCATATTCTGAATCTTTTGATGGTCCATCAACATAACAACAAGGTGCACCATCTTCATAAGGTCCTAAAATTAATCCACCAGCTTCTTCTCTCATATACCAACGACTATCACTATCTCTCAACACTCCCATTTCCGGTAAACCTTCTTTTTTTCTTTTTTGAATTTCTGGATGTGGTTCAGTTACAATGTATTGATGTTCAACTGGTATCACAGGAATATCAAGTCCAACCATTTTACCTGTTTGTCTCGCAAAGTTTCCTGAACAAGAAACAACATGTTCACATTCAATTGCACCTTTGTCAGTTTCTACTACCCAGCCATCTTTTGTTTGTTTAATTCCTGTAACATTTGTATTTCTATAAATTTCTGCACCTCTATTTCTTGCGCCTGTTGCTAGTGCTTGTGTTAAATCTGCTGGTTGAATATAACCATCTTCAGGATGTTGAATTGCTCCTATTAAATCTTTAGTATTACATAAAGGCCAAATTTCTTTTACTTGATCTGGGGTTAAAAATTTATATTTAACACCTATAGTTTGAGCAACACCAGCATACTGATGATATTCATCCATTCTATCTTTAGTACTTGCTAATCTAATATTTGATACAACACTGAAACCAACATTTTTTCCTGTTTCTTCTTCTAATGTTTTATAAAAATCAACTGCATATTTGTGAAGTTGCCCTACCGAATAACTCATATTAAAAAGTGGAAGTAGACCTGCTGCATGCCAAGTAGATCCTGAAGTTAATTCTTTTCTTTCAACTAAAGCTACGTCTGACCAGCCTTTTTTTGCTAGGTGATAAAGCATACTAACACCAACAACTCCTCCTCCAACGACTACAACTTTAGCTTTTGATTTCATAGAGCGATTCCTACTAAATTTTTGGGAGTAACGAAACAAAATTTTAAGATTTTTTTAAAATATCGCAGATACAATTAAATCGATGATCCTAAAGGAATTGGCTGTGAAACTGCTGTAGTTAACCAACAGTCTTTTAGAGGTCCTTCTTGTTTAAATTTTTCAACTTGCCATTTAAATTTAAAATATTTTTTATTCTCATCTAAGATTGTCACTTCAAATGTTGCCACATCTTCACTAATATATATCTGTTTTATTTGATAATCTTTAAGGTTTAGTAGCATTGAATAAGAATCGCTTTTCATCATTGATTTAAATTTTTCAAAAGGTCCAGTATATTTCTGGTTATTAGGATGAGCAAATTTCCATGTTTGTTCTATTCCATTATCTTTAGATGGATAGTCATTTTTCATTAAGCTTGTTAACTGAATTTTAATTACTTGATCTGGTTTAATTACACTATTGGGATTTTTTAATTCAGCATTAACTGTTGTAAAATTTGCTAAAACTAAAAAAAGTATACTAATAATATTTTTAAACATTAAATTTCATCTAGCGTTAATTTTAAATCAACGCTAGATGTTTTTTTGTCTTATTCTTAATATTTATTTTCCTGGATCAGGAACTTTTCTCAAATAAGGCTTAATTGTTTCCCATCCATCTGGGTATATTTTTTTAGCCTCATCATTTGTAACTTTAGGAACTATAATAACTTTTTCACCTGGCTTCCAATCTGCTGGTGTTGCAATTTTATGTTTTGCTGTTCTTTGCATAGAGTCGATAGCTCTTAATATCTCACCAAAGTTACGTCCTGTTGTCATTGGATAAGTTAAAAATAATCCAATTCTTTTATCAGGTCTTATAACATAAACTGTTCTTACTGTTTCATTGTCCACTGCTGTTCTTCCCATTGATGTTGTGCCAACATCTCCCTCTAACATATTATAAAGTTTTGCGATCGCTAAGTTTTCATCAGCTATGATTGGGTAACTCGGTTTCATTCCACAAACATCTTTAATATCATCTAACCATTTTACATGATCATCGACAGGATCAACACTTAAGCCAATTACTTTTACATTTCGAGCATCAAACTCTGGCTTCATTTTTGCCAATGTACCTAATTCAGTTGTACAAACTGGCGTAAAATCTTTTGGATGTGAAAATAATACTCCCCAACTATCTCCAAGCCACTCATGAAAAGATATATCACCTTCTTGAGTTTTTGCTTTGAAATCTGGAGCAACACTATTTATTTTTAATGTCATTTATTTCTCCTTTATCAATTTTTTTATTTTAAATTATATGCAAGATTGATTTGTGTTGCAATTTTTTATAATATTTACAAATCATGATTTTTAATCAACTATTCGATGTTAAATCTTCAACCTATACGTACATTATTGCAAGCGATAAAGGTAGAGAAGCTCTTATAATAGATCCTGTAATTGAAAGTACTGAAGAATATTTAAATTTATTAAATGAATTAAATCTTAAACTAGTAAAAGTTATTGATACACATATTCATGCTGATCATGTTACAGGTTTAAACGAGCTAAGCAAAAGAACTAATTGTACTAAAATCATGGGAGAAAAATCAAAGTCTGAAGTAGTAGATATAAAAGTTAAAGAAGATGATAAAGTCAAGATTGATAATATCGAATTAAAAACTATTTATACTCCAGGTCACACAGATTGTTCGTATAGTTTTTTAATGAATGATAGAGTTTTTACTGGTGATACTTTGTTGATAAATGGAACAGGGAGAACAGATTTTCAAAATGGAAATGCTGAGGACCAATACGACTCATTGTTTAATAAATTACTTAAGCTTCCTGAAAAAACATTAGTTTACCCTGCTCATGATTATAATGGTAAAAAATTCTCTACTATTGAGTCAGAGAAAAAAAATAATCCTAGACTTCAAGTAAATTCAATAAGCCAATATGTTGATATTATGAATAACCTCAATTTAGCTAATCCAAAAATGATGGATATAGCTGTACCTGCTAATGTTAAAGGTCTTACATTAAACCAATTATAACTTAAGATAAATTATCGTTGTAATTTAGAACAATGTAATTATATTTACATTATGGTTTGTAATAATCCAAAATGTGAATGCATGCCTTCGAAAGCTACTTGCTGTTGTAAGAAGTAGTTTTAGTAAATTTTAAAATTTCTAAAATATGAATGAATACTTAGAGTCAATTATTAAAAGAGATCCAGCAGCCAAATCAAAACTTGGTGTGATATTAACTTACCCAGGAGTTAAGGCAGTTTTTTTTCACAGAATTGCAAATTTTTTTTCTGTTGCAAAATTTGATTTAATAGCGAGAATAATTTCTCAGTTATCCAGATTTTTGACAGGAATAGAAATTCACCCTAAGGCAAAATTAGGAAAAAATTTATTCATTGATCACGGTATGGGAGTTGTAATCGGAGAAACATCAGAAATTCATGATAATGTAACTATTTATCATATGGTTACATTAGGAGGAATTTCACCAAGTATAAATTCTGATGATCAAAGAAATATGAAAAGACACCCAACATTGATGGATAATGTTGTTGTAGGATCTGGTGCACAAATCTTAGGTCCTGTCGTGATAAATAAAAATGCAAAAATAGGTGCAAACGCTGTTGTAACGAAGGATGTTCCTGAAAATGGAGTTATGGTTGGAATACCTGCAAAAAATGTAAATGAAGACTCTTCTAATGATAAAACTTTTAAACCTTACGGAATAACTTCCGATAGTGATAAAAATTAAAATGAAAAACTTTCAAACAAATTTTATTGAAGGAATAGGAAATACTCCTCTTATTAAACTAAAAACTGCTTCAGAAATTACCGGATGTAATATTTATGGCAAAGCTGAATATTTAAATCCTGGTGGATCGGTTAAAGATAGAGCTGCGTTGGCTCTTATAAAAGATGCTGAAGATAAAAAATTAATTTCAAAAGGTGGAACAATCGTAGAAGGTACTGCTGGTAATACGGGGATTGGATTATGTTTAATTGGAAATTCGATAGGATATAAAACAATAATCGTAATGAACGATAATCAAACACAAGAAAAAAAAGATATGCTCAAAAATATAGGAGCTGATCTAAGATTAGTTCCACCTAAACCATATAAAGATGATGGTAACTATGTAAAAGTTGCAGGAAGATTAGCTGACGAATTAAAAAGCACAAATAATCATGGTGTGGTTTGGGCAAATCAATTTGATAATACTGCTAATGCTAAAGGGCACTATGAAACAACTGGACCAGAAATTTGGGAACAAACAGATGGTAAGATAGATGGGTTTGTATGTTCATCTGGAACTGGTGGAACTATCGGAGGTGTGAGCAGTTATTTAAAAGAAAAAAATAAAGATATAAAAATTTATTTATCCGATCCAACAGGTTCAGCTCTTTACAATTATATAAAGAATGGAGAGTTAAAAAGTGAAGGAGGATCAATCACTGAAGGTATTGGCTCAAGTAGAGTAACAGCAAATTTTGCTGAAGCTAAAATAGATGGAGCATTTTCAATAAGCGACCATGAGTCTTTACCTATTCTGTATGACTTAATTCAAAATGAAGGTTTAAGTCTTGGTACAAGTTGTGGAGTTAATATTGCAGGGGCAATAAGATTAGGAAAAGAACTTGGTCCAGGAAAAACTATTGTCACTATTCTTTGCGATAAATCAGATAAATACAACTCTAAGATGTTTAATAAAAAATTTTTAGAAGAAAAAGGCTTACCATTTCCTAACTGGATATAATTAATGCATATCTGTTATGTAACAAAGTTGTTACATTGTTAAATTAAAATTAATAAAATAATTTTTAATATAAAAAAGAAAGCGAGAAATAATGGAAAAAGAAGTGTTAGTGATCGTAGATTTAAAAGAAGGAAAACTTGAAAAATTTATGGGATGGATGCAATCAGATGAGGGAATGAGTGTAAGAAAATCAGCAGCTCATCCAGAAAAAACTATAGGAGCAGTAAAGCCAGATAAAAGCGGTGTTATGTTTAAAGTATTTGTTCATAATATGGAAAAAATGAAAGAAATGGTGTCTGGAAAAAATCCAATTGGAAAACCAATTTATGATGAGTGTGTAAACAAAATGCATGTTTGGGAATGTACTAAAATGGAAATATAAAAATGACTGGTTACGCAATAACTCAAATTGAAGTAACAAACCCAGAAGACTACAAAGAGTATCTGGCAAAAGTTACAGATATTGTTAAGAAATTTGGTGGAGAATATTTAGTTAGAGGTGGTGAGTTTAAATGTTTTGAAGGAGAATGGAAATATCCAAGAACTGTGGTTATTAAATTTCCTTCTTACGAAAAAGCTTTAGAGTGGTACAATTCCGAGGAGTACAAACCGGTAAGACAGATACGGTTAAATAATTCTGTCGGTAATTTTATAATAGTTAAAGGAGCATAAAAAATGTCTATATTAGAAAAATATTCAGCTGCAATAGCAAATAAGGATGAGGCAACTATGAATGAGCTTTTGCATGATGATTTTAAATTTACAATGCATAAATCAGGTAACTCTTTAGGTAAAACAGATATAATTAAATGGGCTATGAGTGGTGACATTAAACAAGACAAAACTAGAGTACTTTATGAAAATAATGAAGTTGGTATACACCATGCATTCGTAACTTTTGATGATGGAAATATTGAGGCTGTAATGGCAGTTTATAAGTATAAAGATGGAAAAATAATAAGTTTAGAGACTGGGGCTACCCCAATGCCAAAGTAACAATGAATAAAGTAATTGGTTTTGTCATGATTGGAACTAACGATCTTGAAAAATCAAGCAAGTTTTATGATGCTATATTAAATCATCTTGGATTAAAAAGAGTTTCTATTACAGACAGATACATCGGTTATGGTCATTCAAATGATGATGATCAAGTGAAGTTTTATATTACTAAACCATATAACAATGAAAATTCTACTGCTGGCAATGGTAATATGATTGCCTTGACTGCCGAAACAAAAGAAGCTGTAGATAAATTTTATTCATCAGCATTAGAAAATGGAGCTACTGATGAAGGTAAACCAGGAATAAGAGAAGATGGAAATTATTATGGATACATAAGAGATATTGATGGAAATAAAATTTCAGCTAGATGTTTGGTCAAATAAATAATGGAGCAATTACTTTTTGTTAGTATAATAGTTACTGCCTTTGATATATTTTTAATAGTGTATGCATTCACACTTCCTTTGTATCCGACTCAATGGAGAAAAAAGGTAAATAGAAAACACAAAAATGATACAGCAACTGGAATAACTATAATTTTCACAACTCTAATTTGTTGTATTTTATGGATAATTTATTTTTATTTTTTAATTTTTCATTTATAATTAATGAGTGGGTAATATTTCAGCTTATATAATATTGATAATAGCAGTTATTTTGGGTACTGCTTCAAATGGATTTGCTAAAGGAGCACAAGGTTTTACTTTATTAATACCAAGTATAATAACCGCTGTAACTATTGTTGGCTGTATGTTTACTTTGTCGCTTGTTATGAAAACAATTCCTGTTGGTATAACCTATGCTTCGTTTGCGGGTTTGTGTATTTTGGCAACCACAATTGTAGGTATTTATAAGTTTAAACAAATTCCAGATCTTTATACTATCTTAGGGCTTGTTTTAATTATTGCCGGTGTTTTAATTGTCAATTTATTGGGAAAGGCAAATTAAATGAAACCGCTGACTGGATATATTTTTTTGTTTATTGCAATATCTTGTGGAATTATTGCAAACAGTCTTGCAAAAATCTCTGATGGGTTTACAAAACTAACACCTTCAGTAGCTTGTATTCTTTTAATGTGTGTAACCATGTTTTCACTTGCAAAAGGAATGTCTGCAATTCCAGTTGGTTTTGCTTACGCTACTTATAGTGCAGTTACTGTTGCTTCAATATTAATCTTTGGAATTATTAAATATAATCAAATGCCTAATATGTTTGGTATAATTGGAATTATATTGATTATAGCTGGTGTCCTTATCGTTAATTTACTAGGCAAAGTAAATTAATATGTTCAAAAAAAAATATTCTAATTTAATTTATATTTTAATCATGGGATTTGGAATGAGTTTATTAATGACTTTAATAATTACCTATATAAATACAGGTATGGATAATGAATACCCAAGAAGATTTTTTAAAGCTTGGTCAATTGGTTTACCAATTGCAATAGCCACTTCTTTATTAGTAGGACCTATTGCAAAAAGATTTGTCGATAAAATTACAAAATAAAAAGGAGGAAAAATGTCAGGATTAATAGCATTCATCGGAGTTGGAAATATGGGAAATCCGATGGCCCAAAATTTAGTTAAAGCAGGGAAAAAAGTTAAAGTTTTTGATGTTTCAAGCAAAATGATTGAAAAGGCGAAAGAAAAAAAATTAGATGTTGTTACCAATTTAGATAATCTAATTACAGATGAAGTAAAAACTGTAATTACAATGTTACCTGAGGGAAAAAACTCAAAAGAAGTTTATTTAGGAGATAAAGGTATAATTAATAAAGTTTCTAAAAATTGTCTTCTTATTGATTGCTCTACAATTGATATTCAAACTTCAATCGAAATAGGAAAGAAAGCCACTGAAAAAGGTATCAAAATGATCGATGCTCCAGTTAGTGGTGGTGTCATGGGTGCTGAAAAAGCAACTTTAAATATTATGGTTGGTGGAACTAAAGAGGCGTTTGAAAATGCTTTACCATTATTAAAAATAATGGGAAAAAATATTTTTCATGCAGGTGAGCTTGGAAGTGGTAATGGTGCAAAAATTTGTAATAATATGTCTTTGGGTATTACAATGATTGCTGCGTCTGAATCTCTAATGCTAGCTAAAAGATTAAATATTGATATCAAAAAAGTTCATGAAATTATGAAAAATGCATCTGGAAATAGTTGGCCAATTTCTGTTTATCCTCCTTTACCAGGTTTAATTGAAGGCACACCATCGAGCAACAAATATAGACCAGGGTTCTCTGCTGGCATGATGAATAAAGATTTAAAATTAGCTAACGAATGTGCAAAAAAAGTAAATGCATCTACACCCCTTGCGGAAATGGCTTTAGAAATTTACAATAAATTTTGTGAAGAAGGTAATGATATAAAAGATTTCTCAGCAATATCAAAAGTTATTGGGGGAGATGCTTGGAATTATCCAATTGATTAATTATTTATAAATTTGATCTACTTCAACACCATATGCTTCTACTAATTTATTATTCTGATTAGCAATTCCCATTACATCAATCATCTCTTTAATCATCTCATCTGTTGCTCCTTTTTTTTTAGCAGCAAAAGTATGAGATTTAGTACAATACTCACAACTATTAGTCATAGAAACTGCAACATATATTAATTCTTTTGTTACAGCATCTAGTGCACCTGCTTTCATAACTTGCTTTAATGAATTCCATGTTCTCTCTAAAGTTTCTGGATTGTTTGCAATATATTTCCAAAAATTTGGAACTTCTGTGATTTTTCTTACTCTTTTAATTTCTTCAAAAATTTCTTTAACTTTTCCTGAAGCATTATTTTCTGATATTGGTTTAAATATTGGCATTTTTCCTCCTATTATTTTTTTAAAATATCACTTTTAAAATTTGAATACAAAATTTTAGAATAATTATTCATTTTTTGCATATTTTCTTGTGCAGCTTTATCAAATTTCTCGAGCGCTCCCTCTCCTAATTGGTTTTCTAATGCTGCTTTATACTCTGGAACACAGCCCCAATCATTAACAGTAGTGTCTTTAACCTCTATATGAAATTGTATTCCATAAGCATGATTTTGATATTTGAATATCTGATATTTGGTTTCTGGAGAAGAAGCTAAAAGGGTTATGTCTTTATTATTTTCTAAGTCTTGAACTTCATATGAGTGCCACTGCAAAGAAGTAATTTTTTCAGGAAATTTTGAAAATAAAGGATCAGTATTTTTATTTTCAGAAAAATTAATATTTAACATGCCTATTTCTGGATTTTTTGACTTTACAACTTTTCCTCCAACTACCTCACCTAGTAACTGGCAACCAAGACAAAAACCTAAATATGGTTTTTTTAAATTAACAACAAATTCTTTTATTGCTTTTTTTTCACTAACTAGCCATGGATGTTCTTTTTCCATCCATGTATCCATGGGTCCACCCATACAAAACATAGCATCAAATTTTGAAACATCAGTTGGAATTTTTTCTCCTTCATCAAGTTCTATTGTGGTTAGTTCAGCTCCATCTTTAATCATTAAATCTTTTATAAAACCAGGATCTTCTATTTTGATATGTTGTAGAATTAATATTCTCATAACAATTAAATATTTATAAAGCTGGTTTTAAAAGTTTAATTATTTTTTTGTGATTTGAAATATTGTTAGAAACTAAAACGTTACCTGCATGAATCGCATCTCTATTATCCCATGTGCTAATTATTCCTCCTGCAGCTTTAACTATTGGAATTATTGGATGAATGTCCCAAATTTTATTTGCACATTGTATAACAATATCCACTCTTCCTTCGGCCAATAAAGCGTAGCTTAAAGAGTCGGGGCATTTAAATCTCATTAGTTTTAATATTTTAGGTATTTTCATTTGTTTTTTAAATGGAAGCCAGCCATGAAATGCACCAGAAACTTTTATTTGACTAAAAGGAATTTTTTTATTTACTTTTATTCTTCTCTTTTTTTTATTTTCAACAACGTAAGCAATTTTATCATTAAAGTTTAAATAATATTTATTAAGCATCGGAAAGTTTGCTAATCCCATTATAGGATTGCCTTTAAAGTTTAATGAAATTAAATTACTCCATGTTGGATTTCCAATTACATAAGATCTTGTACCATCTATCGGATCTATAACCCAAGAATACTCACTTTTACTTTTTTTTTGTCCAAATTCTTCACCTATTATTTGGTGGTCAGGAAATTTTTTTAATATTTTTGAACGAATAAACATTTCAAATGCTTTGTCTGAGCTGGTAACTGGGTCATATCCTTTGCCTTTGTGCTTATTTTTTACTGAAAATTTTTTATTAATTTTTTTAAAGTAAAAGTTCGTAAGCTCTGCGGCAAGTTTGTTCAAAAAACTGTAATAAATTCTGTATTTTTTGGTTTCCATTGAATTAATTTTTTGTCAAATTACTATCTTATTTATCTTGATTAAACCTTAATTTTAAATAATCCTCAAAAAAGTCTATGAAAATTGAACTAATTAATAACAAGATTTATTTAAATAACGGAAATAGTAATGAAGAAATTCATCCTTTTTGGCTAAGGGAAAGATTAGACGGGGAAGAGTTTTTAGATAAAGGAACACAACAAAGATTGTTTGATCCATCAGCTATGAACTGTGAAATAGAAATAGAGAAAGCAAAAATTAGTGATGGTTTTATTGAAATTAACTTCAATGATGGAGCAAGCTCAAGAATAAATTTAGAAAAACTAGCTACTGAATTTTCAAATAAAGATACTGTAATAAAATCAATAAATAAAATTAAATGGAATTCAAATTTAAAAAATGTAAAAAATTTTACATTCGAAGAGAATTTTTTTGAAACTAAAGAAATGTATGAGTTATTAGTTTCTTTTTACAAATATGGATTTGTAATTATAAAAAATGTACCTACAAATGATAATTTTATTGTTAAATTTGCAAACTCAATAGGCAGTGTAAGAAGAACAAATTTTGGAGAACATTTTAATGTTAAATCAAAATCTAATCCAAATGATTTAGCATATACAACTTTACATTTGAGTCCACATACTGATAACCCTTACAGAAATCCAGTACCATGTATTCAACTTCTTCATTGTATTGAAAATGAGGTAAGTGGAGGTTTCTCAACATTAGTAGATGGATATACTGTTACAGAAAATCTCAAAATAGAGGATCCTGAGGCTTACAAAATTCTTTCTGAAGTAAAAGTTAGATTTAAGTTTACTGATAAAAATGTTGTTTTAGAAGATTGGTCTGAATTAATTCATTTAGATGAAAATAAAGAATTCAAACAAGTTAGATTTAGTCCAAGATTGGACTATGTTCCTGTATTAGAAAAAAACAAACTTGATTTATATTATAAAGCGAGAAAAAAATTATCCGATTTATATAACAATGAAAAAAATAGAATAGAATTCAGATTAGAACCAAAAGATTTAATGATGATGGATAACTATAGAGTTTTACATGGAAGAACAAAATTTGATCCAAGTGAAGGAAATAGATTTTTACAAGGTTGTTATATAGATTTTGATAGTACTGAAGGTAAATTAAGACATTTGAAAAGAAAATTTAATCTCTAATATATGAGAACAATTTTTTGAGTCTTCGTGATAGTTTAATTGCTGCTCTAGTTCCTATTTTTTTAGGATTTGGTTTTGTTATAGCAAAACCAGCAATGGAATATCTTCCTCCATTTTTACTAATGGGGTTAAGATTTACTTTTGTAGCATTGCTTTTGATTTGGTGGTTTCCGATACCAAAAAAATTTCTTAAACGAATTTTTTTTGCATCGCTAATAGCGAATACACTTCAATATAGTATTACATACACAGGATTAAGTTTGATTGATGCTTCAGCAGCTGTTCTACTTGTTCAAACAGAAGTTCCTTTCGGTGTAGTATTTGCATATTTTATGCTCAAAGAAAAACCAACTATTAGAAGCATAATTGGAATTAGTATTGCGTTTATTGGTGTTTTTATTTTAACTGGTTCACCTAATTTAGATGGTAAGTTTGTAGGTGTAACTTTAGTAATAATAGGATCAGGTGTGTGGGCTTTAGGGCAAGTTCTTGTAAAACCTTTGAGTAAAAAAGTTAATCCATTAGCTTTAGTTGCATGGTTAGGATTATTTTCTGGCCCTATATTAATAGGACTTTCGGCTGTATTTGATGGAAACACAATTCAATACTTTAAAAATGCAAACCTTGAAAGCTGGCTTATAGCAATTTATCTAGGATTTATTATGCAGCCTATTACTTATGGTTGCTTCTATTATGTATTGAAAAATAACCCATTATATAAAGTATTACCGATAGTTACTATGGGAATACCTCCCACAGGTTTGTTAGCTGCAATTTTCCTTTTAGGCGAAGAACCTACCAAAGAGTTATTTATTGGGGGGATTGTTATCATTATTGGTGTTGTACTAATAGTGTTTAATAAACCAAAAACAAATAAATAATATTTATTATGTTATTAACTGAGAGTTTAATAACTCTTTAAAATCACCTATATTTTAGAATATTTTCCAATACTTGGATCAATAGGTTAATTTGAATGAGTATAATAAATAAAATAATTTATAATTTTGAAAACAATAATAAACTTTATATTGGAGAGAAAGTTACTATGTCTGAACATATGTTGCAAACTGCAATGTTAGCTGAAAAAAATAATTCATCAAACTCACTTGTTTGTGCTTGTTTGCTACATGATTATGGACATTTCATAGTTGATGATCCAGATATGATGGTTTCAAAATCAA
>CACFKJ010000001.1 GCA_902566805.1 uncultured Pelagibacteraceae bacterium | reverse complement strand
GTTTAGGGGTTTTAACCGGGGCTCAAGGGGGATGGCCTTTGTCAATGTTTCTAGATGAAAATGCAGTTCCTTTTACTGGTGGAACTTATTTTCCTCCTAAAGATATGCAAGGTCGTCCTAGTTTTACCAATGTATTAAATAATGTCTCTAAAGTTTACTCTGAAAATAGAGAAAAGATTATCTCGCAAGTTTCTCAAATGAGAGAGGTTTTTAAGGAATTTAATAGAAAAGACTCTGTTCTAAAGCAAAATTTAGAACCTTTTGTTGAAAAAATGATTCAATATTTTGATGAAGACAACGGAGGATTTAAAGGAGCTCCTAAGTTTCCTCAGTTTTATGTTTTTGATACAGTACTTTATTTTTACTTAAAAAATAAAAATGAAAAATTTTTAAAACCAGTTGAAAATCTTTTAAGTAAAATTTCTTCTAGAGGAATTTATGATCAATTAGAAGGAGGAATAGCAAGATATACAGTTGACGAAAAATGGATTGTTCCCCACTTTGAGAAAATGCTTTATGATAATATTTTATATGTAAACTTACTTAATAACTTTCTATGTAATAAAAATTCTAATTATCTTAAAGGTAAATTAATTCAAACAATAAATTTTATAAATTCTGAATTTAAAACTGAAAATAATTTGTTAGGCTCTGCTTATGATGCTGATAGTGAGGGAATTGAGGGAAAATATTATATTTGGAAACACGATGAGTTAGAAAATATTTTAAAGGATAAATTTGATGTATTTAAAAAAAAATATCAAATTACCAAAGAAGGAAATTTTGAAGGATCAAATATTTTAGTTGAAAATGTTGATATAAAACTATCTGATGAAGAAAAAAAAGTTTCTGATGAGGCAATAAAAATATTGTCTAATGAAAGAAAAAAAAGAATTAAGCCATTTTTTGACGATAAAGTTCAAACCGATCTAAACTGTTTCTGGTTATATACTAATCTTTATTCCTCTATGCTTTTAGATGATAAAAATATATATGAAAATACTATTAATTCTATAGATAACCTAAAAAACAAACTCAAAAGTAACATATTTCATTGCTATGATAAAAATAAAGATGAAATTGATGTTTTTCTAGAAGATTATACTTATTATTCTCTTTTGCTCATTACTTTATATGAAATAAATAATGATAAAATTTCATTGAATAAATGTTCAGAAATTATGAAAGAAACTTGGGATTTGTTTTTTAACAAAGAGCACAATTTACTTCAAAAAAATATTTTAAATAATAATGATTTGTTCGTAAATCCAATTGATTTTGGGGATAATAATATTCCAAATGGAAATAGTATTTTTTTACTTATTTGCAATAAATTAAAAAACATAACTGATGATAATTATTGGAAAGAAAAGATAGATATATTAAGCAAAACATTTCATATGTATATTGGATATAATTTTTCCCAAATGTTTAGTTATCTTAAAATACTAGATATCTGTGAAAAGAATATAACAATCACCTTTTATGGAAAAAGTGGCGATTTTGATAAAAAAAAATTTAATATTTTAAAAAAAACTATGGGAAATATTTCTGTTATTTATAAAGAGAATAATTCTGATTTTTATGCAATTGTTTGTAAAAATCAGACATGCTCAGATAAATTAAGAGAATTAGAACAAATTAATAAATATTTAGATGAAAACATAAAATGAAAAATAGTTTATCCAATCAAAAAAAAGGTTCACTTTTAGCCTTTATTGCTGTGGTACTTATCACTCCGGACTCTTTATTAATTAGGTTATCTAATATAGAAACCTGGGGAATGTTATTTTATAGAGGAGCAATACCTTTCGTAGTAGTTTTAATTGGTCTTTTGTTTTTTTATAAAAAAAATTTTTTAAAAGTATTACTAAATATTGGATTTCCAGGAATATTTTATTTTATAAGTTTCTCTGCATGTAATATTACATTTTTAATTTCAATACAAAATACAAATGTTGCAAACACTTTGGTTATGATTGCTTTGGCGCCAATGCTATCTGCAATACTTGGGGCTTTATTTTTAAGAGAAACTCCTGACAAAAAAACTTGGGCAGCAATCGTAATTACTTTTACTGCTTGTTTATATATATTTCACGACTCCTTAAAATTAGGAAATATATACGGAGATCTTTTTGGATTTGCGACAGCACTAGGGCTAGCTTGTAATGCAACAATTGCAAGATACGCAAAAGATAGAGATCTTGTTCCGTCAGCTGTTATTGGAAAACTCATTGTTGCGGTATTCGCTTTTTTCTTCGTAGAAAACTTTACTTTAATAGGAAAGGATATTTTGTTTATACCTCTAATGTGTGTGATGTGTGTAGCAATACCATTTGTTTTAGTCACAATTGCTCCAAGATACATAACTGGTGCTGAGGTAAATCTTTTCTTTTTGTTAGAAACTGTGCTAGGTCCTGTATGGGTTTGGCTTGTGATAAAAGAGCAGCCTAGTGTTGAAACTATTTTGGGTGGGATTGTTATAATTATAACTATTGCTATCCATTCTACCCTAGCCTTAAAAAAAACATAAAATCAAATTAATTACTTGCAAAATTTCAACTAAGTAATAATTAGGCAAAATATATATGCAAAAAGAAGTAACGAGATCCTGGCCACTATTCATTGGGATAGGAACAATGATGATCGCTCATGGTCTTCAAATGCAGTTAATGGGTATTAGATCGGTTGCTGAAGAATTTAGCGTAATTACAACAGGTATATTTATGGCTGGCTATTACATTGGTTACTTTTCAGGATCACAATCTACTCCCAAGTTAGTACAAAAAGTTGGACATATAAGAGTGTTTGCTGCTTTTGCTTCTTTGGCCTCTTTAAGTGCATTGTTAGCAGCTGTTTATGTAAACCCAGTAATGTGGACTTTGAGTAGGATTATAACAGGAATTAGTTTAGTAAGTTGTTACATAGTAGCTGAGAGCTGGTTGAATGATAGAGCAACAAATAAAAATAGAGGACAGTTACTATCAGCATATATGATCGTTCTTTATATTGGCTTAGGAATTGGGATGCTTTTACTTAATGTAAGTAATCCCGAAAATTATGAACCATTTATTTTAGTTTCAGTATTATTGTCATTGGCATTGGTACCGATTCTTTTAACTAAAAGACCTACTCCCAAATTTAAAAAAATAGGAACTATAAGTGTAAAAGAATTATATAAAATTTCTCCATTAGGAACTGTGAGTTCTTTTTGCACAGGAGTAATACACGCTGCTTTTTTTTCTTTAATGGCTGTGTATGCTACAAAATCTAATTTTACTCTATTTGAAACTTCAATTTTACTTTTTATTGCAACAATATCCGGTGTAATTTTTCAAGGTCCAATCGGATATTTTTCTGATAAATTTGATAGAAGAAAAGTAATTGTAATAGTTACCTTTTTTTGTTCAATTTTTTCATTTTTTGCAATTGTTTTTGCGGGATCAAGTCTTGTTAATATGTATTTGTCAATTGAATTAACACTAAATAAAGTTATGTTTTTTTTAGCTGTTGGTCTTTATGCGGGTTTGTGTTTACCTTTGTTTTCTTTAAATCTTGCACATACAAATGATTTTGTACCTAAAGAAAAATTTGTCGCAGCAGGCGGAGGGCTTCAATTAATATTTGGAATTGGTGCAATAAGTGGACCAATCATTTGTTCTTTATTTATGGATTGGCTTGATATTAATGGTTTCTTTATATTTTTAATAATTACTCACATTATAATTGGAGTGTTTGGTATATACAGAATGAATGTAAGAAAAGTAATAGAAAATCCAGATTCTACATTTACACCTGTACCGGCGACAATTACTCCTGCTGGCCTAGAATTAGATCCTGATACGCCAGAAAATTTAGGCAACAACGAAAAGAGAAATCTTTAATAAAATAATAAAGATTATTTTTAATCGCTTTCAGGTTGAACATTTCAAATTAAATTTTTTTCACTCATGTTGCTTGAATTTTTTATTAAACTCTGGTGAAATATAAAAATTATAAATTGAAATGAGAAAAAAAAATAAAAAGGCAGGAATACTAAATAAAGTTTATGAAGACTTTAAAATTAGACAAAAAAATAAAGATAAAAAAAATTTAAAACTAAGAGAAGAACAGGTTAAAAAAAATCAAGAAAAAATAAAACAGTTAGAAAAAGAACAAAACCAAATTAATAAAAAACAAATTCAAAAAGAAGAAGAGATTAAAGCAAAAGAAAAAGAGCTCGATCTAAAAGAAATTGAACAAAAAAAGATACAAGATGCGCAAAGATTAAAAGAAAAAGAGCAAAATCTAAGAGAAAAAGAGCAATTATTAAAAGAAAAAGAGCTTCAAATTAAAGAAGAAGAGCAGTTAAAAAAGGATGAACAACAAAAAATAACTGATGAAGAATTAAAAACACATTCTGATCTGCAAAGAAAAAAAGATAAAGAATTAAAAAATCGGGAAGATGAACAAAATAGAAAAGATATAGACCTTAAAGTAAGAGAAGAAGAGCAAAAAAGAAAAGATTTAAAAGAACAAAGAAAAAAATACAAAGAACAAAAATTAAAAGATCAAGAAGAACGGATAAAGAAAGAGCAAGAGTTCATTAAGTTAAAAGAATGGGAAGAAAAATTTGATAAAGAACAAAAAATGAGAGATGAAAAAGAAAAACTAAGAGATGAAAAAATTAGAAGAAGAGAATTGGAAGAGATTAGATTAAAGGAGCAAAAAGATTTAGAATTAAAAGAGGAACTTACTTCAAGACTCGAAAATTTTGAGGTAAAACAAACCACTAAAAATTAATCTTTTTTTTAACGTAAATATTTAAATCACTAAATTGTTTATATTAATCTATTTTGATAGATTTATCTGATGAAAAAATTATTAGCTATAACAGTTTTTTTTATAATTTGTTATAGTTCATCTTTTGCAAATATCGTAGAAGATTTAACGGAATTAAATAACCTTTATAAAAGCGGTGCAATTACTGAAGAGCAATTTAAAAAAGCAAAAGATATAATTTTTAAATCAAATTCTAATAAAAATAAAAGTACTAAAAAGAAAATTAAACAAAAAAATAATTCCAATAAAAAAACTAATTCTAGTTCAAAAAAAAATAAAAAATTTAATCAAGATTTAACTAAAACTTTTATAAGTATTGAAGAGATTGATGAATTAGGAACTTATAAAAAAATTAAATTTTATCCAAATAAAATGTTTAAAAAAAAAAGAATGTCCTCAAAAGCATTAGCCTTTAAAGCGACTCAAGAAATGTATAAAGTTTTTGTTCAGAACAAAAATCTGATGGAAAAATATCCAGAAAATATTATGAAAGCTATGGCGCATTTTGAAGTTTTCTATATGCAAAAACTTAAAGATGATAAAAAATTTATTGATCGATTTAAAGCTAACTACCCAAACATAAATAAAAAAACAAAAAAAAAAATTAAAACTTTGTATACGCTAAATCAAGCTAGAATATCTATGCGAAAATCTATTGGCCTGACTAATAATGATGATATTGAGCAAGCTTTAAGAAAATACATGCATATGTATGAATTTTTATCAAAAGGAATAAGATCCGCTAACAAATTAAATAAAAACCAGAAAGAAATTAAAAAACTTAGCAATAGTTTCAAAAAATACTACAGTACTTTTATAAAAACTATTGAAAATAAAAGTGAAAAAAGAATCACCCAAAAAGATTTTGAAAAAGATTTAAAAAAAAATATTACGAAAATTAAAAATATTTTGCAAAGATTATCAATAATAAATAATAGCATTTCAAAGCCTTATAAAATAGTAAAAGAAATGTTTGAATCGTCTTTAAGTATAATTGAAAATTGTAATTACAATTGTACCCGTAAAGATTTATTAACTGTAATTGATAGTAATCAATTTATAAATACTGCAATAAAGGATTTTGAAAAAAATCTAATAAAAAAAAATTATACTCATGACTTAAGTCACATAGAGATAGAAACTTTATCAGATAATGTTAAAGATACATTGGCTATGGCTTCATTAAGTTTAAAAAAACAGAAAGAAATTGATAATAAAAAATTACAAAGTTCAATTTTAAATCTAATATACAATAATTATCCTGTTGAAGAATATCTTGTTAAATTTGAAAGTGATGGATTTGATATTAAATCAGTAGCAATGTCATTTAATAATATTAACAATATGAAAAATTGGAAAACTGAAGATTGGGCCAATTCTTGGAGAGGTCAAATTCCGACAGATAATATCAAAGATAAAAAAGGTAATTTAATCAAATTATCTGCTGAAAATATACAGGATCTAAAAGCGCAGTTAGCTATCAATAATTTCAGTACAATGATTGATAAATCTACTTTTGAAATAAATGAGTCGATGAATGAAATTTCTCAAATCGTCAAAAATTCAATAAAAGGCTTTAATTTAGACTCTTGGTTAAATCAGGAATTTTCAATAACATTAGACAACTATGTTAAACTTGCAGTTGAAAGCCAAATATCTAATTATGGAAATTTACTTGATGCAAACACTATAAAATTAATTAGAGATAATGCTAATTTTGAAAATCTAACACATCTAACAAATTATCAATATGGAACAAATATGTCCGCACAAGAATATGCGAGTTACTGGGAAGGTGCAGCTGTAATTGGTTCTACATCTAATTGGGGCGATATTACAAGAGGAGTTGATTTACTAAGTCAAGTTGGTTCATTCGAGGCAGCATCAATTGCAAAAAGTTTAGGGACTGATTTACAAACAGTTGCTGATAGTATTGCTTTAGCAGCATCAGTTGGTGTTTCTACAGATTTAGAAGCTGCTGCACAAGGATTAGGCTATGGTAGTTTTGCCGAAGCTGTTGCAGCTTATAACAAACAATATGGAACAAACTATACAGTTGAAGAGGCAAAAGAAGCGCTTGGAAATTAAGAAATGTATGAACAAAGAAAACGCAAGTAAACTTTGGAAAATTATTCAGGAAGCTGGTGATTATTTACAAGGTCAATTACCTGACCATCCAAATCATCCAAAAGGAAGAAATGCATATGCACATGTGGCCATATGTGTAAAAAGCAAGTTTAATGCTAGTTATAAAGATATACCTGACGAAAATTATGAAGAAGTTATAAAATATATTGAATTCTTAAAACAAAATCCAAATTAATTACTGTTTAGGAAAATAATCTTTTAAAACACCTTCTCTATAAACATCAGCAGTGCAACAATGAAGTCCTCCTCCGAATGCATAAGCTTCTCTAAGTTCAACTGGAATAACTTCCATTCCTAATTTATCTAATTGCTCTGCTTGGTAGACTTCACTTTTCTCAACGCATACTGTCTTAGGATCTAGCACAAGAACATTCATAGAAAGCCATACTGAAGAATAACAAAGCGGTGGTGGTGAATTATGAGCAGGTTGAGCCGAGTCTACAATTTTCCAGCCATTATTTTCAAATAGTTTTCTTTGTTCCTTTGGTAGTCTTCTTTGTGGATTGTTTATTATTAAACCTTCCTTAATAGGTGTAAAAGTTGCATCTATATGAATAGGATATGGATCACCTGGGAAGTTAACTGCATGAACCCTGTGATCTTTGTAATGTCTTTTTATCCAATCAATACCTTTTAAATTTGTTGTAAATCCGTGTTGTACGACTAAATCTTTTCCAAATCTTAAAATATCAGCTGCATCAAACAGTGGCTCCTCCTCTGTTGTTACAAAGAACTTTTTTTCTGTCCATTCAAGTCTTTTTTGAACTCCAATTTTATCCGATAAATAATCTTTCCTATAATCAGCATCAGTTAGTCTTGGCTTAGGAGCTGCCTCATGTCTCATGTTTGGATCTTCGTTATAATATTTTTTTAATAGAGGTCTATAGCAAAGATATTCAAACCATCTGCATCTATAACTCATTGTTGCTTCTAAAATTTCGTTTCCAACTGTTAACAGAACATCTCTCGGTGGCATGCAACCGAACATTGTTTCAGCTTTCCAATCTGGTGTTGAGGTTGTTTGGTTAAAATTAATTGGAGTTGGTCGATCTACTTTTATTCCACGTTTTTCTAAAATTGAGGAAAAGTTATCCAAAAGTTCATTTGCTTTATCCACTGTATCTTTGGTTCTTGGGCCGTATTGACCTCTCATATCGGAGTCTTCTGGTACTTTTGCATCCAAAGCTGGTTCTGGTGCTGGAATACAAGTACCATCAGCTCTTCCTACAATCACGTGTTTCAACGGATCCCATTCATTCCAACTATTTACTTTTACTTTTTCAGGCATTAATTTTTTATTATATTATTTTCAGGTCCAAATGGAAATTTTGTAATATTCTCAGCACTTTTGTCAGTAATAATCAGAATGTCATGTTCTCTGTATCCGCCAGCTCCTGGTTTTCCTTCTGGTATCATTATCATTGGTTCCATTGAAATAACCATATTTTTTTCAAGAATTGTGTCAATATCTTCTCTAAGTTCTAGACCTGCCTCCCTTCCATAAAAGTGTGATAACATTCCAAATGAGTGCCCATAACCAAAAGTTCTATACTGAAGGTATTCTAGTTGAGCAAATAAATCGTTTAGTTCCTCGCAAACTTCAGAACATTTAACACCAGGTTTAATTAATTCTAACCCTCTTTTATGTACTTTTACATTTGCTTCCCAAGCTTTAAGTGAATCGTCATCAATCTCTTCAGCAAACAAAGTTCTCTCAAGAGCTGTGTAATACCCCGATATCATGGGAAATGTATTTAAAGATAAAATATCTCCTTTTTTCAAAGCTCTATTTGTCTTTGGGTTGTGTGCGCCATCTGTATTAATTCCCGACTGGAACCATACCCATGTATCCATATATTCTGCATTGGGATATGTTTTGGCAATCTCTCTTTCCATCCGATCTCTTCCAGCAATTGCAATTTCAATTTCTGTTTGACCTGGCTTTATATTTTTTACAATTTCTTCTGCTCCTAAATCAGCAATTCGTGCTCCGTTTTTAATAATTTCGATTTCTTCATCAGATTTAATCATTCGTAATTTCATTAAATGATTTGCAATATTTTTAAAAATTGAATCAGGAAAAATAGAGTTTAATTTGTTTTTTATTTCTAAAGTTATGTGATCATTTTCAATACCTATGGTTTTTGGAGGTTCATCTCTGCCAATAATTGATACAATTGCTTTTAAGAAATTGTCTCTTTTCCAATCAGTATAAATTATGTTTTCACAATGTGATCTTCTCCATGGTTGACTTGCATCAATATTTGCTGAAATTGTTACAATTTTGTTTTCTGTCACTAGACATCCATAAGGACGTCCAAAGGAACAATAAATAAAACCTGTATAATAGGCAATGTTATGCATTGAAGTTAAGATTACCATATCCATACCTTGGTTTGACATAACTGTTCTTAGTTTAGATAATCTATTTTGATATTCTTTGTCGGTAAATGGTAATTTTACTTTTTCGCCATTCTCAAGCTTAAAAAAATCTGGTCTCTCCATAAAGTTTTAATTTAGTCCTATGAATCTTTTATTAGTTTTCATAATCAAACTATAATAAAATAAAGCTATAAAAATAAAGAAACCACCAATAATTGTATTTGTTGAAGGGATTTCATTAATTCCTAACCAAGGTAACCAAACCCAAAATATTCCACCTATAACTTCAGTTAAAGATAACAATGTTAATTCTGCAGCTGGAATATGTTTTGAACCAATTGAATAAAGTATAAGACCACAACATACTAGTGTGCCATGTGTTGCAAATAAAGATTGATTTTTTCCTGATGATAGAAAACTACTTTCGCTAGAAAGAATTATTATCCCAGAGAGTAAAACACAAAATAAACCTGCAATTGCAACTGTAGTAAATTTTGGAGTATCCTTTCTCCATCTAAGACTCACTGAAAAAACTGCAAAACCTAAGGATGAAAGCATTCCAAAAATAAATCCGAAAAATGAACCTGAATTGTTATTTCCGAATGCCATAATAATAATTCCGATTGTAGAAATAAATATGGAAACCCATACACTAGTTGAAATATTTTCCTTAAGAAATAAAAATCCAAGTAATGCCGTTATAAATGGCATTGCTGCTAAACATAAAAGAGTTATTGCTGCTGATGTATTTGTTATCGACCAAATAAATGTTGTCATGGCTATTCCTAAACCGATACCACCAATTAAACCTGATAAACCAATTTTTAGGTAATTTTTGTAAAATTCAATTCCTTCTTCTAAGAATAGATAGATATTTAATAAGATAAATATCACCAATCCTCTAGTAAATAAATACTGCCATGGAACTGTATGAGCTTCGCTTATATGTCTAACAACATATGGACCAAATGACCAAAATAGACCTGCAAATAAAACAATTGGGATTGCAAATTTGGGATTTTTTATATCAGGCATGCGAGAACTTAATACCTAATATAATTTTACTCAACAAAAAAAAATTACTTTATTAATAGTTCATTAATGCCAGATGGTGAATAACATTCTAGTAAATCTCCTTTTTTAAAAATACTTTTAGTATTTGGAAAAAGACCCCATGCGTTTGTTTTAGTAAAAGGATTTATTCTATACGACTCCTGCCCTTTAAGAACCTCAAAAGTAATTAAACCTGAATTTGAAAAAGAAATCTTACCTTTTATAAACCTTGTAAATGATTTTTTTTTAACAAATTTTTTTTTTAATATGGCATAAAAATTCTTATCAGAATTTAGGTTTAATGACGCAAAAACAAAAGGTAATACAAAAAATCTAAAACAAGCTGCTGATGAAATTGGATTACCTGGTAAGCCAAAAAATATCAATTTTTTTTTAAATTTTGCAAACATTATTGGTTTTCCTGGTCTTATGGATACACCTTTAAACATTTTTTTGATTTTAAAATCTTTGATAACTTTTGGAACATAATCAAATTTACCCGCAGAAACAGCACCTGATGTAATTACTATATCTGTCTTTAATTTAATATTTTGTTTAATCTCATTTTTAAATTTTTTTTCACCATTATCTCTTAGTATATTTTGCTCCTTAAAAGATATTGGAATATTCTTTAAAAAGGATCTGAGATAATAACTGTTTGAATTTCTTATTTTCCAATTAGGTACATTTAATTTATTAGTAATTTCGTTCCCAGTAGAATAAAAAATTATTTTAGGAATTTTCTTTACTGATAATTTTTTTATACCTAGCGTCTTAAAAGCTAAAATGTGACTTGGTTTTATAATTTCTCCTTTGCTTATAATCTTTTCACCTTTTTTATAATCAGACCCTTTGAATCTTAAGTGTTCATATTTTTTTATTTTTTTATCTACAATGATAAAATTTGGTTTCCCTTTATTGGGATAAAACTTTATAGTTTCAATAGGTATAACCGAGTTAAAAGGTTTGTTAATTATTGCCCCTGTCATTACCTCAATTACACTAAATTTTTTAACTTTTTTAATATTTGGATTATCTCCTGCGGCTAAAGTTTTTATTATTTTAAATTTTCTTTTTTTTTTAATGCTCAAATCTTTTGTATCTAAAGAATTAATAGCAAAACCATCAAACGCTGTATTGTCTGCTGATGGATAATTGCAAGGAGAGTAAATATTATTAGATGAAACTCTACCAACTGAATCTTTGGATAAAACAGTTTCCGACTTAATTAATATCTTATTTTTTTTTAATATATTTAGGGCTTTACTATAAGAAATCATTTTATTACTTTTAATTTATTTTCAGCTTTTTCTAAATCATCTTTTGTGTTTATATTTAAAAAAGTATCATCTTGTTTTGCATCGATTTCAATTAATTCTAATCCTATTTTATTTGCCCAAGTTTCAACTTTTCTAAAATTTTTTTTTATATCTTCTTCTAATATATTTATTAATTCTAATGACCATAAACCAAATATATTATGTCTTTTTTCACCTGTTTTAAAAAAATATAATTTATTATCTTTTTTTTTTGATTTTTTTTGTAAATGAAAAAATATTTTATCATCAAAAAAAGGTGTATCACAAGGAAAAGTAGCAACCCAATTATAATTTTTACTATTTTTTTTTATCCATTTCATTGCTGATAAAACACCAACTAGTGGACCAAGTTGGCCTGGCAAACAATCTTCAATAATATTTATATTTTTTTTTTTTTGATCGATTATTTGCTTATTTGAGACGATTAATATTTCTGAAAAATTTTTTTCTATTTTACTTATTGTATGATCTATAAGCGATTTATTTCCTAATTTTGCTAAACTTTTATCTGTTCCAAATCTTCTGGATTTACCTCCGGCTAATATTGTCGCTAAGATGTTGTTTTCGCCCATGAAAACAAATATAAATCATTAATTTTTTAAATAAAGAATATTTAATGGATTTAGAAATTTTAAAAATAGCTTCAAATACTGAAAATAATAAAATTATCAAAAATTGTACCCATTCATCTAAACATAAAAATCCCTTATGTGGAGATGAAATGCAAATTTCAATAAAAATTGAAAAAGATAAAATTTTAGATTTTGGATATCAATGTAAATCATGCATATATTGCCAGGCTGCAGTAAGTCTGTTGTCAAGAAAATCGATAAATAAATCTATAAATAATATAAAAAAAATAACAAACATAGCTGATAATTTTTTTGAAGATAAAACTTTGAAATTTCCAGGAGAATGGTCAACCTTTAACAGATTGTTCAGTGAAAAAAATATATCTAGGAAAGAATGCTTAAAATTACCTTTTAAAGCACTAATAAAAGCTTTACGATAATTAAATGAATAAAGATGATTTAAAAAAATCTTTTTTTGCTGGATTGTTTTCGGCTATTACGATTGGTGTGCTTACTTTTTTGACATATAAAACAATTTTTGGAATATTTCTGATAGCTTCTTTTGGTTCATCTATGGTACTGTTATATGGATATCCTGAAAGTCCATTCGCACAACCAAAAAATATTTTTTTTGGTCACTTAGTAACTTCTCTGATTGGTATTTTTTGCTTAAACTTTATTCCCTTACCACTTTACATTTTACTACCACTCGCAGTAGGTTTAGGTGTTAGCTTGATGATTATTTTCAATATAACTCATCCTCCTGCTGGAGGAAATCCTATTATAGTAATAATGGGAGGGGTATCTTTTGAATATTTAATTAATCCAATTATATGTGGATCAATTATTATTCTGTTTTTTGGTATAATTTTAAATCGATTTATTTTAAAAAAGAAATATCCTATTTAAATGGACATTAAATATAATATTACAAAATACAAAGATAATAATGTAGAGGAAATTAAAGATTTAATTTCAGTTGAAGAACCTCTGGAGATGAACTTGCAATTTCAGAAAAATGGTAAATGGATAAATGAAAATATATCAATAACAATGAGAACTCCTGGGCATGATGAAGATCTTTTAGCTGGGTTTCTATTTAACGAAAGAATAATAGAGGATATATCTGAAATTGATACTATTGAAAAAGCTGGGGATAAAGTTGGTGATTACAACATACAAAATAAAATTATAGCAAAAATAAACAAAAGTGAAAATGTTGATATAAATAAATTAAAAAGAAATTTTGTAACAAACTCATCTTGTGGTGTTTGTGGCAAAACCTCTCTTGATACAGTTGAAATAGCAAAAAAAGAAAAATTAAACTTATCTTTTCCTAAAATAAAAAAAAATATAATTATGAAATCTCCAGATCTACTATCAAAAGAACAATCAGAATTTTCTAAAACTGGAGGAATACATGCGAGCTGCTTAATTGATGAGTCAGGAAATGTAATCGCAACAAGAGAAGATGTAGGAAGACATAACGCTCTAGATAAATTAATTGGCTTCACTCAAAAAAAAAAATTAATTGATAATCATTCTCAATTTATTGCTTGTTCAGGCAGACTTAACTTTGAATTAGTTCAAAAGGGATTAATGTCAAATATTGGCATTATGGCAGGCGTTGGTGCGCCAACAAGTCTTGCTATAGACCTGGCAAAAAGATTTGGTATGACAATTTTGGGGTTTGTAAAAAACAACAGTTTTAATATTTACACCAATAAAGATAGAATTATATTATAAAACTTAATGTCTAAAAATATTAGTAAATTATCAGGAAGAATAGGATTAAAAGATAATCTGTTTCAAAAACTTTCTGAAAGATCTATTAATTCTAAAAATGGAGAAGGTTTTAAAGAACTAGCAGACAAATATAATGTTGGTGTCTCAACAATTTATGGAGCTGAAAGTTTTTATGAGTTTTTAAGACCTGAACATAGATCAAAAAAAGCTTTTGTATGTAATGGAAGTGCTTGCATGTGCGCTGGCACACAGAAAAATCTTAAAAAGAAATTACAAGAAAAACTTGGGGATGATAAAGTTGGAGAAATGTTCTGCTTGGGTTATTGTTATGAAAATCATGCTTTTCATTATGATGGTGAAAATTACGCTGGTAATGATATTCAAAAAATTGATCAAATAGTAAAAGGTGATGAAATTATTCAAGAAAAATTTATATCAAAAAGTTATGCAACAACAAGTTTTTTAATGGATGATAAATTATCTAATATTGAAAAGTTTAAAGACAATTTAAGTAAATTTTTAAAACATGAAAAAAAAGATATTATAAAATCACTATTATCATCTAATCTTTCTGGAAGAGGTGGGGCTGGATTTCCTACTGGAATGAAATGGGATTTTTGTAGTAAAGCAAAATCTGAAAAAAAATATGTAATTTGTAATGCTGATGAAGGAGACTCTGGTGCATTTTCTGATAGATACTTATTAGAAGATCAGCCTCTAAAAGTAATTTTTGGAATGATTATTTGTGGATTTGTAATTGGAAGTGACGAAGGTGTTCTATATATTAGAGGTGAATACCCTAAATCAATTGAAGCACTTAATGGATCAATTAATTCATTAAAAGAAGCAGGTTTACTTGGAAAGAATATATTAGGTTCAGGTTTTTCTTTTGATTTAAATATTTGTATTGGACAAGGAGCATATATCTGTGGAGAAGAAACTGCTTTGATAGCTTCTATAGAAGGTAGAAGAGCAGAAGTAGATGTTAGACCACCATTTCCAGTTACTGAAGGATTATATAAAAAACCAACTGTTGTTAACAATGTTGAAACTTTAGCTGCAGCAAGTGGGATTTTAATTAATGGTGCAGAAAAGTTTTCAGCAATAGGAAATAAAAAATCTGCTGGTACTAAACTAGTTTGTTTAGATAGTTTTTTTAATAAGCCTGGTGTTTATGAAGTTGATATGTGTACTTCAATGAAAAAAATATTTTATGAATTTGGAGGAGGACTTAAAAAACCAGTTAAAGCATTTCAGATAGGTGGTCCACTAGGTGGTGTAGTACCTACTAATGAAATAGATAATCTAAATTTAGATTTTCAAGAGTTTACTTCAGCGGGTTTTATGCTTGGACATGCCAGTGTTGTAAGTATACCAGAAGAATTTAATATGATTGATTATATTCATCATCTTTTTGAATTTTCAGCAGAAGAATCATGTGGAAAATGTTTTCCTGGAAGACTTGGGTCTTATAGAGGAAAAGAGATGTTCGACCAAGTAAAGAATAAATCTGCAAAAATTCCCTTAAAGTTACTAAATGAGCTTCTTATTACTATGAAAAAAGGATGTCTTTGTGCTTTATGTGGAGCAATTCCTGTTCCTATTATGAATATTTTAAAGTATTTTGGTGACGAATTAAAAAATGATATTATAAAAGAAAATTAATGAGTTCAGAAAAAAGAAAAATTGCTTATATAGATGGTAAACCTCATGAAATAGGTCCAAATCATACATCAATATTAAAATTTGTTAAAAGCTATTTAGGTGAAAAAAAAGTTCCTACATTATGTGATGATCCTAATTTAGCCCCATACGGTGCGTGTAGAATATGTTCAGTTGAAGTTGCTTTAGAAAAAGATGGTCCAACTAAAGTGGTAGCTTCTTGTCATACACCTGTTGGTGAGGGCCAACATATATTTACAACAAATGATGAATTAAAAAAATTAAGAAAAAATATAGTTGAATTAGTTTTAACAGATCACCCAATGAATTGTGGTACTTGTGAAGTTAATAATAACTGTGAACTTCAAGATGTTGCAAATGATCTTGGTATCAAGGAACACAGATATAATAATCCAAAACAAAATAATGGTATACCAAAAGATACTTCTCATTCTTACATGAGAATGAATCTAGATAATTGTATTAATTGTGGAAGATGCGTAAGAGCTTGTGATGAGATACAAGGATCTTTTGTTTTAACTATGAGTGGGAGAGGTTTTGAATCTAGGATTACGACGGATAATGATATGCTATTTGGAGACTCATCGTGCGTTTCTTGTGGTGCATGTGCACATACCTGTCCGACCGATGCCATATCAGATGTGTTCGCTTCAAAATCAGCAGATTATGACAAGAAAGTTAGAACGACTTGTTCTTACTGTGGAGTAGGATGTAATTTAGAAGCGTCTATTAAAGATGGAAAAGTAGTTTCGATTGATACTCCAAAAGAAACTGAAGTTAATGCTGGACATACTTGTTTAAAAGGAAGGTACGCTTTTGGATTTTATGATCATAAAGACAGATTAAAAACACCTTTAATTAAAAGAAATGGAAAATTTGTAGAGTCTTCTTGGGATGAGGCATATGAATTTATAAAAAATAAATTAAATAAAATTAAAAAAGAAAATGGACCAGATGCTATAGCAGGTATTTCATCTGCAAGATGTACTAATGAGGAAAATTATGTTTTCCAAAAAATGATAAGAGCTGTAATTGGAACTAATAATATAGACTGTTGTGCTAGAATTTGTCATTCACCAACTGCATGGGGAATGCAGCAAACATTTGGAACTGGAGCAGCAACTAATTCAACTGAGGATATTTATCATGCTGATTTATTTTTAGTAATTGGAGCAAACCCAACAAATGCTCATCCTGTAACTGGAGCAAAAATTAAACAGCAAGTAATGAAAGGGAAAAAACTTATTGTTTTGGATCCAATAACAACAGATCTGGCCAAACTTGCAGATTACCATATTAGACTTAGACCTGGCACCAACGTTGCCGTATTAAACATGATGCTTTATTTTATTGTTACTTCAAAACTATATAAAGAAGATTTTATTTTAAATAGAACAGAAGGATTTGAAAATTTTGTTGAAGGAATTAAAAAATTAGACATAAATCATTTAGCTAAAGTAGCAGGTGTGGACAAGCAACAAGTTAAAGAAGCAGCAATTGCGTATGCGACTGCAAAAAATTCAATGGAATTTCATGGTCTTGGTGTGACAGAGCATGAACAAGGCTCTAAAACAGTCATGCTAATTGCAGATCTAGCAATGATAACAGGAAATATAGGAAGAAGAGGAGTTGGAGTTAACCCTTTAAGAGGACAAAATAATGTTCAAGGCGCTGCGGATATGGGGTGCCAACCCCATCAAGGTGCTGGTTATTTTCCAGTAGCTGAAAAAAAAGTTCAAGATTTTTATACTGAAAAATATGGTGTTGTTCATCCAACTAAGGCAGGTTTAAAAATCCCCGAAATATTTGATGCCGCAATAAACAAAGAAGTAAAAGCTCTTTGGATTATTGGTGAGGATGTTGTTCAGACAGACCCTAATAGTGCACACGTAGCTCAAGCAATGAATGCTTTAGATTTATTAGTCGTACAAGAAATATTTCTAAGTGAAACAGCAAAGCACGCTGATGTGGTATTGCCAGGTACAACTTTTTTAGAAAAAGATGGTACATTTACAAATACAGAAAGAAGAGTACAGCGAGTTAATAAAGCTGCTGAACCTTTGCCAGGCACAAAACCTGATGGAGTGATTGTAACCGAAATGATGCAAAAGCTTGGATACAATCAACCAACATATGATGCTGATCAAGTATTAGAGGAAATTGCAGATATAGTGCCTTTCTTCAAAGGTATAACTAGAGAAAGACTTGGTAAACTAGGATTGCAATGGCCAGTAAAAGAAGATGGGACAGATACAAAAATCCTTCACGAAAAAGAATTTAAACTAGGAAAAGGAAGAATTAAATACTTTGATTGGAAAGAAAGTACTGAAATTGCGAATAATAAAAAAGATTATCCACTGATACTAACAACAAGCAGAGTATTACAACACTATAACGCAGCTACAATGACTAGAAGAACAAATAATATTGATATTGTTGATGAAGATGTGCTTCTAGTACATCCTAATGATGCTAAATACAGAGAACTTAATTCAGGAGATGTTGCAAGACTTTATTCTGGGAGAGGTGAAGTATCTTTAAAAGTAGAGGTAACTGATAAAGTAAAAGAAGGTATAGTCTTCACAACATTCCACTTTCCAGAACATATGGTTAACATGGTAACTGGACATGGTAAAGATGAGGAAACTAAATGTGCGGAATATAAAGTTTCTTCGGTAGAAGTTCAAAAAATTTCGAATATGTTTAAAACTGAAGTTGAAACTGAAAAAAATAAAGCAGAAGTAAGAAGAGCCTAAGAATAAATATTCAATATAAATTTTAAATTTTTTGCCAATTTGAAATCGGTGGAGTAAGATGTTCTAGCAATTCAGAGTCTCTTGCAATTAGAGTTATATCTGCTGAAATTGAAATTCTCTCATTATTTGTTACGTTTGGTTGTGTACTGTGTGGAGTTTTGGAAGGGAAAATAACTATATCTCCTTCATCGGGATCTATGGAAATACTTGACGAATTATGAAGATCAATTTTTTTTAAAATTTTTCTTTTATTTGCAGTTGGAGATTCAAATAAGCCTGGGATTAATTCATTGTGTCTTTTGTCATCATAAAAATTTATTTTTGAATCTCCTTTTGATTTTTTTAAATAATATGCAAAAGATATATGTGACTGTAAATGGCTATGTTTATCTATATGTTCTTTTCCCTCAGATATTGTAGCCCAAGATCTTTGTACATATATATCTAATTGGTTTTGATCTATATTTAAAACATTTAAATATTCAATAATTTTTTTTTTAACTTCCTTATGAAAATTAATGAAATCAGGATTATGATGTAAATTTTCAAACCCTTGTGTATCACCTGTCCATGAACCTACTTTATTGTAATATTCTAAATTCTTACTATTAACTTTCATATCTTTGATTAATGAAATTAATTTTTTTTTTTCATTTTCTTCAATTTCAATTTTTGATTGATAGATTGTTAATGGAAAAATATTATATACTTTCATATTTACAATACGTAAGGTTCTAGTCTTTGTTCTTTTTTTAGAACCCTTTCTACTGCAAAACAAGATATATCTATAGTTTGGTAAGATCCAGTTGTTATTAATTCGGTTAATGCTCTTCCAATTCCAGGTGCTTGCATCAACCCTCTTCCTGTAAAACCAGTGGCTAAATATACGTTTTCATAAGCTGGATGTTTTCCAACAACTGCATTATTATCTAATTTATTACAATCATAATAACCAGCCCAACCTCCTGTTAATTTTAATTGTTCAAAATCAGGTATTCTTTTTGCAAGAGCTGGCCATACTAGTTCTTCAAAATCATTCCATTCAGGCTCTAGATCTTCTGCATCCCATTTTGAAATTGGGGAACCCGCCAAATATTCTTTACCTTCTGGCCTCCAATAAACTCCTGTTGTTAAATCTCCTGTAAGAGGCATATCTGGATAATGTTTAGGACATTTTACTCGGAAGACAGTATGCTTTTGAGGAAAAACAGGAATATCCTGCAATAGTTCGTTTGTCCAACAACCCGCTGCTGAAATAATAGTATTCGCTTTTATTTCATTTAAACTTTTAACATTGCCCTTAATAAATTCAGCACCTAAGTCTATTGCTTTATTTTTAAGAGCATTATGTAATAGATATGGATCGATCCAACCCTCAATTTTTGTATCTGTATATGTTGCTGTTTCTATGCCCTCGTTATTAATATATTTGAAAATTTTTGAAATCTCAGACCCTTTAACATTTTTAGTTCCTGCATCACATTCAACATGATTTTTCAAAGCTCTATATTGCTCCTCTGCATGTTCTGGTCCAAATAACAGTAAATAGCCATTTGGAACCATGCTGGCAGTGGGATTTGGATTTTTTTCCGTCTTTAAAGTTTCGGGTAAATTTAATATAAATTCTCTTGCAAACTTACCTAAATGAATATTTTCTTTTTGAAAGAATTGTCTTCTGAAACCTCCTAAAGACAAAGGAAATGAAGCATTTTTATATGTGGGATCTCTCTCAATTACTTTTACCTTTCTACCTTCCTTAGATAGAAAATATGCAGTGGCTGCGCCTATAATGCCACCTCCAATAATTACAACATCGTTCATATATGAATACTATTTTAAAAATAATTTATACATAAATATAACTATGTAAATATGATATAGTTTCATTATATGAAAAAAGTAATCTGGATAACAGGAGCTAGTAGCGGGATTGGGAAAGCTTTAGCATTAAAATTTGCAGATAATGGTTGGCAAGTTGCAATCTCTGCTAGAAGGGAAAATTTATTAAATGAAATATCCGAATCAAATGAGAATATTAAATCTTTTCCTTTAGACGTGACTGATAAAGTCAAATGTAAAGAAGTGTTTGATCAAATTAAGAACCACTATGGAGATATAGATATTTGTTTTTTTTCTACAGGAACGTGGAACCCAAAAACAGAGAAAGATATTGATTTAGAACAGATCGAAAATGTTTTCAAGGTTAATTTTTTCGGAACGGTAAATAGTATTAAAGCTGTAGAACAACATTTTAAAAATAAGATGGATGGAATAATTACTATTGTTTCCTCAATTGCAGGATATAGAGGATTACCAAATTCTACTGGCTATGGACCATCTAAATCTGCGCTCAATAATTTGGCTGAAAGTTTATATTTTGATTTTGGAAGATATAATGTACGAGTATGTCTAGTTTCTCCAGGTTTCATAAAGACACCTATGACTGATAAGAACGATTTTAAAATGCCATTTTTAAAAACACCGGAATTTGCAGCAGATGAAATCTACAAAGGTTTAATAAACAAAAAAATATTCGAAATACATTTTCCAAAAGAATTAACATTGACTCTTAAATTATTTAGTTTTTTTCCAAGCAAATTGTATTTTTACTTAGTTAAAAAACTTACCAAATTTCAAAAACGCTAATCTTTAAGGAACATTACTGTTAATTCTGCAACCTTTATTCCAAATTTTGTCATTGTTGCTCTATTTATAGCAACCTTGTCATCTTGCATGAATATCCAATCATCGAAAGTTATTTTAATATTTCTACCTTTTACTGGGACTAGTAAAACGTATTCAAATTTAAATATAGGTCCATATGAAAATCCTCTAGCCTTTCCAATTACATCTTCTGCTGTTCCTTCATAGTTATGTTCGTCAATTTTATTTATGATCCATTTCCTATTTTGTATTTCTCCATCACTCCAATTAAATTTTTCATCTAGAATAAGTTGTTTTCCATCCCATTTCCCATTTAAATCTGCAGAAAATTGCCTAGTTACTTTTCCTGATCTATTTTGCAAAATACCCCAGGCTTTAACGTTTCCTGATAAATATTCTTCAATAATTAATCTTGGTTTTTTATTTTTAAAGTCTTCAGGTTTCATTTTATTTCCTGTACAACTTAATAACAAAAATAATGAGAGAAATGCAAATATTTTTTTCATTATCATCTACTTATTGCATAATGAGAATTGAATTAAATCAATATTTTTTGATTTAAATCCAGCCTCACAATATGAAAGATAAAAATCCCACATCCTTTTAAAATTTCTATCAAATCCTTGTTTTGATATATCTTCCCATTTTTTAAGAAATTCTTCTCTCCAAATACTTAATGTGTTTGAATAATGTAGACCATATGAATTACATTTTTCAAATTTTAATTGATTTTCATCGCTAAGTTTTAAAATTTCTCTTTTACATGGTAAAAATCCACCTGGAAAAATATATTTTTGAATAAAATCTGTTTTACTTTTATATCTATCATAATATTTATCATCAATTGTAATTGCTTGAATAGCTGCAGTACCATTATGCAAAAGACTATCTTTAATTTTTTTAAAATAACCTTTTAAATAATTTTCACCAACCGCTTCAATCATTTCAATTGATGCAATAGAATTATATTTATTTTTGACATCTCTGTAGTCTAACAATTGAATATTTATTTTCTCATTAAGACCATTTCTATAAATACGCTCTTTCGCAAAATCATATTGTTTTTGAGAAATTGTTATACAATCCAATTTAATATCGTAATTTCTACCAACATATTCAGCGTAGCCACCCCAGCCACAACCAATCTCTAACATCTTATTTCCAGGCGCTGGTTTTATTAATTCACATAATTTTTTATATTTATTTAATTGTGCTTCTTCTAAATCACTTTTCTCGTTATTAAAAATTGCACTAGAATATGTAAGTGTATTATCTAGCCATAAAGAAAAAAATTCATTTCCTAAATCATAATGTTTGGAAATATTTTCTTTGCTCTTTTTTTTTGTATTTTTATTAAATACATTTTTAATAAAATTAATAAATTTAAAATCAAATATTCCAGAAAATTTATGAACTGTTTTAATATTTTTTGCAGTTATTTCTATTAAGTTAGATAGATTATCTGTTTCAAAATCATTCTTTATATAGGCTTCCGCCAACCCAATACTGCCCTTATTAATAATGGTTCCCATTAACCCAGGATTTTTAACTTTAATACTTGCTGCTAATCTGTCATCTTCTTTTCCAAAGACAAATTTAGATCCATTAAAATTGGTTAAGTTGATTCTTCCATGCTTTATACTTTTAAGTGCTTTAAAAACAATTTTTTCAGCAACTAAATTTAAAATCATTTTGTTTCAATACTTATGTTATTTTTAATTTTTTTTTCTTTTTTTACTAATTTAATTCCTTTCATCCATAATCTTAATGCCTCAAAATGTATCGCTGATATTATTTTAAAAGTCATCAATGGATGTCTAAGATATGAAAAAACTAGGTTTTTTGATGTTAATTCGCTTCTAATACCATCTTGGGATGCGTATAAAAGTTTTCCTTGATTATCTTCTTGGTTAATTATGATTGATAATTTCTTATTTGGATCAAGAATCTTAAAAAAATATTTTGATGAAAGGTCCATAAAAGGCGAAACGTAAAATTTTTTTTCACAATTATTTTCTATATTTTTATTATATGAGGATGTTTTAAATACATAAGTATGTTGCTCACCAAAAGTATTTTTTACCTCATACAAAATAGCAATTAATTTTGAATTTCTATCATAAACAAAAAAAATACTTAACGGATTGAATACATATCCAAATATCCTTGGATAACATAATATTTTTATTTTAATTTTAATTGTATCTATTCCAGTTTTTTTTAAATTAAATTTTACCCACTCTACTAATGAACTACCATTTCTTTCACCATGATCTTTATCAAAAAAACTAATCAAATTAAATTTATTGTATGAAAAGAACGAAATTTTTTTATCTAATTCATCAATTTCGGATAGATCTAAAAGAAGAGAAAATACATTGTATTTAAAAAAATGTTGTTTTGGTTTAAACCTTTTGTGAACAACTTGACCATTATAAATAAAAGATTCTTTAATCATTTAAATAATTAATCATTTCTAAAGATGACTTTATTCCATCTTCGTGGAAACCATATCCAAAATAACTACCACAAAAAAGTAAATTATTTTTATTTTGAATTTTATTTAATTTTTTTTGATTATCTAATACTTTTTGATTATAATATGGATGTGTAAAAACTACTTTTTTGTAAATTTTATTTTTTTTAATTTTAAAAATTGGATTTAGAGTTAAAAAAATATTTTTATTAGTTTTAAGATTCTGCAAAAGATTAAGCCAATATGTTACTGCATTATTATTTGAGTTATGTTTATCTACTATTGAGTTCCAAGATGACCAAACCTTTTTATTTTTTGGCATTAAGTTTTCATCAGAATGAACGTAAGCATAATTTTTTTTATAAGAAAAATTTGAAAGAATATTAAATTCATCCTCACTTGGATTCTCTATAATTTTAAGTGCTTCATCTGCATGTGTTGCTATAACTGCTTTATCATAAATAAAAAATTCATTCTGTTCACCATAATAAACTTGAACTCCCGATGAACCTCTTTTAATCTTATTTACACTGTAATTCTTAAAATATTCTCCACTTATTTTTGTCAAAACTTTTTTAACATAAGTTTTGCTTCGATTTTTTACTGTATACCATTGAGGTCTATTTTTTAATTTAAATAATCCATGATTTTGAAAAAATTTAATAAAAAATTTTAAAGGCATTTTTTTTGCATCATCTGGTGGCATAGACCAAATAGCAGCAACCATTGGTATTAAATGATATTCAATAAAAAATTTTGATAGTTTTTGTTTTTTTAAATATTCTCCTAGAGTAATTTTTTCATCACTTAAATTGTAATTCTCATTATTTTTATAAAATTTTATTATTTCAATAAACATTTTTATAAATTTAAAATTTAATAAATTTGATTTATTGCTAAAAATTCCTTTTAATCCATTTCCACAGTATTCTATTAAAGTGTCTTTGACTGATACCGAAAAAGACATATTGCTTTTTTCTATCTCAATCTCATTTTCCTTAAAAAAATTTATTAGATTTGGATAAGTTAAGTGATTAAAAACAATAAATCCTATATCTACATTAATTGGATTGTCCTCTTTATTAGAAATCTCAACAGTATAAGAATGACCTCCAAAATGATCCTCTTTTTCAAATAAATCAACTTCGTGATTTTTTGATAAATAATATGCTGCACTTAAACCAGCAATTCCTGATCCTATAACTGCTATTTTCATTAATATTTGGGCTTAACTAAATTAATAGTTTTATATTAGATCTACGTCAAATAATTATCAAAAAAAATTAATGTTTTTTAGATATCAAACTGAGCTTATCTTTAAGTGACAGTTTTTTTTTCTTCAACTGTCTCAAGTTTAACCAGGAGTCCGACGTTCTATCATTCATTCTTTTTTTTGTTATTTTTCTTATTTGAAGGTCTATTTGCTTTTTTTCTTTTGATAGGTCTTTAATTAAAGACATGCGTCATAATAACATAATTTAAAATTTTTTTTTAATCTAATTAAATTTTTTTTTCTACTTTGCGGTTAGCAAGTTGAAGTAGAACTGCTCCAATGACTATGGATCCTCCTATCAAAACAACTATTGGTGGTTTTTCACTAATGAATAACCATGCCCAGAGAGGTCCAAGTACAGCTTCAGTTAGCATAATGATACCCACTAGTGCTGCTGCAGTAGTTCTTGCTCCAATAGTAATTAATATAAAACCAAATCCCACTTGAAAAAAACCCGCAATAAATCCCAAAAAAATATCATGGGAAGAAATTATAATTTTAGGCGACATTATATATCCAATTAATAACGCTCCAATACCTGCGATTAATTGTAAGGGTATCATATCTATATTCGGATATTTTCTTACAATCAAAATTAATACTGCAAAAGATATGGGCATTATAAATGCAGCTATATTCCCTTCTATTTGTCCAGGTGTTAAAGAATTTCCAAGCATCAAAAATATACCGGCAAAAGCCAAAACTATTGATGCTAGAGTTAATTTATTTATTTTTTCCTTAAGAAAAAAATATCCAAAGATTGCTAAAAATATAGTTTGAGTTTGAATTATAAAATTAGCATTAGCAACAGTGGTATTATACATAGCAAATACATAACCTGCGTATCCAAGAGATAATATAAAACCTCCAAGCAAACCTGGAATTCCAGATTTAAAAATGGAATTTATAAATTTTAATTTATAAGTAAAAACTAGAAATAATAATATAGTAATTGAAAAAAAAATTGATCTCCAAAATAATATTTGCCACAAAGTTGAACCTTCAAAAGATTTAACTATTAATCCTCCAAAACTAAGACAGCAAGCTCCTAGAAAAACTAAAAGTGGACCAGGTGTTTTTAAAATAAAATTCATCTAATTTGACTTAAAATATTTTGTGTTTCCATATTATAAAGTTTATATAAATTTTCTGCTTCAGATAAATTGACTAATTTAAATTTAATATTTGATCCAGGGACAGATTGGACAATTCTATCATAGTCAGCCGATATAACTACGGCTATTTTAGGGTATCCTCCAATTGTTCCATGATCAGATAACATTATTATAGGTTTGCCATCTGCAGGTACCTGTATAACTCCTTTTATTAATCCTTCTGATTTAATATTAGTACTAACTTTATTCTCTATTTTAAGACCCTCAAGTCGCATGCCCATTCTATCTGAAAGTTTAGACACAATAAATTTATTATTAAAAAAAATTTTGGTAGCTTCTTTTGAAAAATAATTAAAATTTGTACCCTCTAAAACTCTTATGTATTCGATTTTAGAATTTATATAACTTATTTTTTTTTTATTAGATATACATTTGTTATCAGCTAAATATATCTTTTCATTTTTAGAAAACTTTTCTCCATTATTAGATCCTATTTTTGCTTTAGTATTTACTGAATAGCTTCCCCAAAAACTTTCTCCTTCAAAACCGTTATTAACTGCTAAATATCCATAAACTGATTTATTTGTTGATAAAATATCAATTTCATCATCCATGCCTATATTAAAGGTTTCATAACATTGACCAGTTAGCGTCTTATTTTTTTTAATAATATTAAAAGATACGTTCCCAGTAATCGCACAAGTTACTTCGCCAAATTTCAATTTAAGTCTAGGACCTTGAAAAGCAAATTCAATAACAGGTTTTTCTAATTTATTTGATACTAGTTGATTGCCTATTAGATAGTTTCTTTTATCCATAGCGCCACTAAATGGTATACCTATATGGTATTGATTTTGTCTTCCTATATCTTGTAACGTAGAATTAATTCCCGGTCTTAAAATTTCAAAATAAGCTTTTTTATTCATTCCAATTTAAATATTTTTTTTTATTTATTTGATAAAAAATAACTTTGTCCCCGGGCTTTATTTTTAATGGATTGTTAAAATTAAATTTATCAAAAATTTTTGAAGGAGTATTGCCTATAACATTCCATCCTCCTGGACTCTCATAGGTATATATATTGCAAAATTGTTCTGTGATACCAACAGATCCTTTTGGTACTTTTACTCTTGGAGTTTCTAATCTATTCAGTCTTAAATTTTTATTGATATCACCCATAAAGGGCATTCCAGCAATAAATCCTGTCATATAACAAAAATATTCTTTAGAAAGGAAAACCTTAATTACATCATTTTCATCAATATTTAATTTTTTTGATATTCTGCTTAAATCTAGAGAAAATTCCTCATCTATACATATTGGTATCTCAACTACTTTTGTACCATCTTCCTCGATATCCTGTATTTTCATTAGGGTTATTTTTTCCTTCAGTTGTTCAAAATTGATAATATCTAAATCAAACGAAATAATTAATTTGTTGTAAGATGGTGTAATATTAGTTACACCTTTAATCATATTTTTTCTTAAATTTTTAAAAACTTTTATTACTCTCGAATTTATTAATTGATTAACTTCGTCACCAAAATCGCAATATAATGCGGAGTCTCCAAGATTTGATATTTTTTTTATCATGACATGTTATACTAGTAGTATTAATAATATGGAAATTAATATCAATTGTGATTTAGGTGAAAAATCTAAATTGCACTCAAATAAAAATGACCCTGAATTACTAGGAATAGTTAATTCTGCCAGCGTGGCCTGTGGATATCATGCGGGTGACGAAGACACTATGAAAGAAGTCATTAAAATATCAAAGCATAACGGAGTAAGTATAGGGGCTCACCCATCTTTTAAAGATCCTGATAACTTTGGAAGAAAAAGAATGAATTTAAGTTCAGATGAAATAAAAAGATTAATAATAGATCAATATGAAATTTTACAAAAAATAGCGTCAAATAATGGTGAAAATGTCACTCATATTAAACCACACGGTGCTCTAAATAATATGGCATGTGAAGACATTGAGCTTGCAACAACTATTGCAGAGACAATAAAAGGAATTAATAAAGATTTAATCTATTTGGTGCCAACAGGATCCAAAATGCAACAAGCTGCAAATAAACTGGAAATGAAAGTAGCGTGTGAAATTTTTGCAGATAGAAATTATGAAGACGACGGAAATTTGGTATCAAGGAAAAAAGACAACGCTCTTATTGTTGATCCAGATATATGTAAATTGCACGTTTTAAAGATGGTTCAGAATCAAGCACTAAACTGTCTTTCAGGAAAACAAATTCCTTGTGAAATTGACTCAATTTGTATACATGGAGATAATAAAAGTTCTCTTGCAACTGCAAGATCTATTAAACAAACTCTTGTATCTAACAAGCTCGAACTAAAACCGTTAAATAAAATGAAAAAATTTAAATAATAATGCCAAAAAATTATCCAAGAAATATAATTGGCTATGGTTCAAAAAACTTTAAAGTTGTTTGGCCAAATAAAGCAAGGCTTGCATTACAAATAGTACTTAACTACGAGGAGGGAGCTGAGAATTGCGTATTGCATGGAGATAAATACTCTGAATCATTTCTCTCTGAAATAATTGGTGCCAAACCAATAAAAGGAAGGCATATAAATATGGAGTCAATTTATGAATATGGATCAAGAAGAGGTTTTTGGAGACTTCATAAATTATTCAAAGAAAAAAAAATTCCAATAACTATATTCGGAGTGGCTATGGCCTTAGAGAGAAACCCAGAAATTTGTAAAGCAATTAAAAATGGTAATTACGAAGTTGCATCACATGGATGGAGATGGATAGATTATCAAAATATTAAAAAATCTACTGAGAAAAAACATATGCAACTTTCAATAAAAATAATAAAAAAAATTTTTGGACAAAGACCGTTAGGTTGGTATACTGGAAGATGCAGTCCCAATACAAGAGATCTTGTAATAAATGAAGGTGGATTTCTGTATGATAGTGATTCTTACAGTGATGATTTACCATACTGGGAATATAGAAACAAAAAAAAACAGTTAATTATTCCTTATACTTTAGATAATAATGATATGAGATTTGCAACAAACCAAGGATTTAACAGCGGTGAACAGTTTTATAATTACCTAAAGGATAGTTTTGATGCTCTGTACGAAGAAGGAAAAAGCAGTCCTAAGATGATGTCTGTAGGATTGCACTGTAGATTAATAGGAAGACCAGGAAGAATTCAATCACTTAAAAAATTTTTAAATTATGTTTTAAAATTTAAAAAAAATGTTTGGATTTGCAAAAGAGTAGATATTGCTAAGCATTGGATAAAAAATTACTCAAATATTTAAATTAAAATGATTAAAAAAAAAAATGTTTTTTTAAATGGATTAATTGATCTTGCTCAATCACGATTAGGTTCAAAAATAATATATAAAACTGATGAATTTTTTGCTCCTGCTAGAAGAATTATCAATCCATGGCCACCAATTTTTAAAGAAGGTGTATTTGATAAGAATGGAAAATGGATGGATGGATGGGAAACTAGAAGAAAAAGAGGCAAAGGTCACGATTATTTAATTTTAAAACTTGGAAAACCAGGAAGAATACACAAAATAGATGTGGATACATCATATTTTTCAGGAAATCATCCTTCTAAGATTTCTATAGACGCTTGTTTTAGCAAAAAAAATATTTTTAATAAAAAGACGAAGTGGACCACTATTGTTAAAAAATCTACTACAAGAGCAAATAGTCATCATTTTTTTAATGTAAAAAATAAAAATATATTTTCTCATCTAAAATTAAATATTTTTCCAGACGGAGGTGTTGCAAGACTAAGAGTTTATGGATCTATGAAACTAAATAAAAAGTTTGGAAAAAATATTGTAAACCTTACCTCGGTTTTAAATGGAGCAGTTCCAATAGTATGTAACGATGAGCATTTTGGAAGAGCTGAAAATATATTGGCTCCAGGAATAGGAAAAAATATGGGCGATGGTTGGGAAACAAGGAGAAGCAGAGGAAAAAATTTTGATTGGTTAATAATTAAATGTGCTGCGCCAGGAAAAATAAATAAAATACAAATTGATACTCATCATTTTAAAGGGAATTTTCCTGATAAATGCTCTATTCAAGCGGCTTATATTGATAAAAGCATATCTAACAAAAATCTTATTAATAAATCTAAAAATTGGAATTTTCTTATAAATAAATCAAAATTATACGCAAATAGAAAGCACAATTTTAAAAATAAATTTATGAGAAATAAAAAAATAAATTTTATTAAAATAAATATTTTCCCAGATGGTGGGATTTCTAGAGTAAGATTATTTGGTAAGGTTGATAAATGAAAAAAAATATAACACCAATTGAAATAAATAATAAAAATTTTTTAAAATTTGGTGATATTATTTCAACAAATGGTTTGAAACCGATTGGTATTAATAATGGTTACGCAAAAAGATATGATAATATAGCAAATTTAGACACTAAAAATGATAATGGAGAAACTACAATTAGCATTTTTTCTGCTATTAAACGAACATTCCCAATGAAAATTGATATGATGGAAAAACATCCTCTTGGAAGTCAAGCATTCATACCAATGAAAGAAACTACATTTATAGTTCTTGTGGCACCACAGGGTGACAAGCCAGATTTAAACAAGATTGAATCCTTTGTAATTCCAAAAGGTTTAGGAGTGAATTATAATCCAGGTACTTGGCATTTTCCTTTGATTTCTACAGAGAATATGAATTTTCTTGTTGTAGATAGAAAAGGACCTGGAAACAATTTAGTTATCGAAGAATTAGATAAAGAGGAAATTATTCTAAATTTTTAAAACCCGCCGCTGTAAAAGCGACGGGTCTTATATTTTAAATTAAATGTTTTATTAATTTCTATTAGATATTGCTAAATGAATAACAGCTCCTAATGCAGCACCTATTATCCAAGCATATCCTCCTCCTCCACCTAAATTGGCAAAGAAGTCTCCTAATCCCAAGAAAAGAATATTTGGCCAAACACTACCTACAGCAATGTAACCTGAAAGTATCCAAGCTATCATTCCTTTTTTGTTAAAGCCACCTTCGTAATGATATTTACCTCTAGGAGAGTCAGAAAATAAATCACTTACGCTAAGTTTTTCTTTTTTGATGATATAGTAATCAGTAATCATAATACCAAAAACTGGTGCAAGAATTGCTCCTAGAGTATTTACAAATGGAAATATTCCCATTTGAGTAATTACTGAAACCCATAATCCACCAACTATAAATCCACAACCTGCAGTAATTAAACCACCTGTTCTAAAATTAATTTTACTTGGCATTAAGTTAGCTAGATCGTACGCAGGAGGTATAAAGTTTGCAACCATATTAATACCAACTGTTGCTGCAAAAAATGCAAATGCTGCAATAACAGTTAATCCTAAGTTATCAACTCTAGCTACCATATCTGTAGGATTTGCTACATATTCTCCAAATATAGAAATTGTTCCTCCAGTGATCATTAAAGTTATAAAAGAGAAGAAAACTACGTTACCTACTAATCCCCATAGATTACCTTTCTTCATCTCTTTTTCATTTTTAACAAACCTTGCAAAGTCACCAAAGTTAATTACTACTGCAGCAAAATATCCAACCATAATCGAAAATACTGCCAAGAATGCACCAAATGATCCTAAGCCTTCGAAACCACCTGAACGTTCACCGCCTGAAAAAATATTTCCTACTTCAGATAAAAGATTGCCACCTGCTTTTGACCATATTACTAGCATCAAAAGAACCATTACTACATATACTGCAGGACCAGCAAAGTTTAGAAATCTTTTTACTAAATCAATACCTTGCCAAAACAAGTAAACTTGGAAAGCAGAAACAAATATGAATGACACCCACATTACTCCAGTCATTCCTAAAAACATTACTTCACCTTCATTACCTGTTAATCCTGTTATTAATAGTGCTACAGCTGTTGAGGCAGCATACGTTTGTGCTCCATACCAAAACATTGCAACAAGTCCTCTTGCCATTGCAGGAAAATTGGCTCCAAAAACACCCATACTAACTCTAGCAAATACTGGGTATGGAATTCCATGTTTAACACTTGGTGATCCTGAAAGATTCACTAACCACATTATAAAAAATCCAGCTAGTATCAATGCAAGAAATACAGCCCAACCGTTTAAACCTGACGCAAGAAATAATGATGCTGCTAAAGTATATCCGAATAAACTTTGAACATCATTTGCCCATACGTTAAAAATTTCGAACCATCCCCATTTTTTTTGTGAACTAGGAGTTGGAGCTAAATCTTTATTGTATAATTTTTTAGATTTACTCATTATTGTTCCCTTCTGTTTAAAAATTAAACATAAGGTTAACGATAGTTTGAATATATATTTTTAAAACAATCATTTTGTTGTAATCTTTAAAAGAGTTTATTTGTAGGGCTAAAAAGGCTCATTTTGGATAGTAATTATTGAAAATGAAAAAATATTATATAAAATGAAAATATTTTGTTTGAACAATCTATAGTCTTAATACAAATTATATTTATTGATGTAATAATGGCAGCAGATAATGCCATTATAATCGGAATGATAGCTGCAAACTTTGCTCCGAAACATAGAAATCAAATAATACTATGGGGAGTTTGCGGAGCATTAATATTCAGAATTATATTTGCTTTTTTTGCATCATACTTATTTGGTTTTGCTTATGTTAAAATTTTAGGAGGTTTACTTTTAATTTGGATTGTAAACGACTTAAGACGTGATTTATTCAATTTAAAAAAAATTAAATCACCAACTAAAGTATCAAAAGAACCTTCTTATATTCAAAGTGTTTATAAAGTTCTGTTTGCCGATATTACTTTAAGTTTCGATAATGTTATAGGTGTTGTAGCCGCAGCAAAAGACAATTTTAATTTAATGATTTTTGGTTTAGTTTTATCAGTTGCTCTTGTAGTCACTCTAGCAAGATATTTTGCAGAACAAATAAAAAAACATCAATGGTTTGGTTATTTAGGTCTTTTTGTAATTTTAATAGTAGCTCTTCAACTAATTATTGGTGGATTAAATGATTTAAATATTATTGAAATTAATGAAGGATTTAAAAAATTCTTTTAGTAAGAATATTTTTTTGATGGATATTTTTTGTTAATTACCTCAAATTTAAATTTTTTAATACCCTGTTCTATATTTTTGCGAATATTTATAAACTTTTTAACAAATTTGATTTTAGTTTCATTCAAACCAAGTAAATCATCTGTTACAAGAATTTGACCATCGCAGTGAAAAGAAGATCCTATTCCAATTGTTGGAATTTTTATGGAATTAGTTATTTTTTTTGCTGTATTTGAATTTACACATTCCAAAACTATTGCAAAGACACCCAGCGACTCCAAAATTTTAGAGTCTTTAATAAGCGTATTTTTTTCTTTTTCAGTTTTACCTTTAGACTTAAATTTTCCTACCATACTTTGTGGTAAAATACCCAGATGTCCCATCACAGAAACTTTATTTTTAATTAAATGTTTTACAATATTTTTAATTTTTTGACCTCCCTCAAGCTTAACTGCATCACATTTAGTATATTTAATAATTTTTTTAGCATTTTTTAGAGCTTCTGATTTGTTGCTGTAAGATTTATAAGGCATATCAACTACCATTAAACTTTTACTAACACCCATTCTCACACTTTTAGAATGATCAATCATATTTTTAAGCGTTACATGTCTAGTTGAATTATAATTATATAAAACAGATCCAAGAGAATCTCCGACTAAAATTATATCTGAATACTTGTCGACAATTGAAGCAAAATTTTTTGAATAAGATGTTAAACAAATAATTTTTGATTTATTTTTTTTTAAAAGAATTCTTTTTATTTTCGATATCATAACCAAACAAAATTGTACTTATCATTTTAGGTCTTATAAAATAAACTTAACGATTTAAGATTCATTTTTCTCTTGGAAATCTTTTAATCTTTCATTTATTGAACTTATTTTATCACATAGAGTTGAGCATATAATCTTAAAATCATCTGATAATTCTTTGACTTTAGAAAAATCAGATTTTTTTAATTTAATATTTATCAACATGTATAAGGCTTTTTCATTTCCTGGTTCTAAAAGCAAAGCAGTATTTAAGTTTTTTTCAGTTTCAGTTTCATTTTCCTCTATTTCAAAGATTTTTGCTAAAAAATAATAAGAAGAAGAATTCTTAGGATTAAAAACTATGTCTCTTTGAAATAGAAATTTAGATTCATCATATTTCTTATTTTCAAACATTTTTTTTGCTTCATCAAAAAAATTATCTTTTTCTGAAGCTTGTGCCGAAAAAATTAAGAAAATTATTAGAAGTATTTTTAAGCTAAATTTCATATTTATTTTTAAATGTATAGTTTATTATATATTTATAATAATGTTTAATTAAATCTATCTCAACTTTTTACATACAAGAAAATTCTCTTTAGAGTCTTTTCTGCTTGCAGGTGGCTTAAATATATTTATTTCTTCAAAAATTTCTTTCGAATATTTAACTATTTCATTAAATGTCGTTCCCATAAATAGTTTTGAGACAAATTGTCCATCTTTTTTAATAATATTTTTTGTAAATTCTAAAGCTTGGAGACAAAGTTCTCCAGTTACAATTGAATCTAAGTTTTTATTTCCTGATGTATTCGCTGCCATATCTGAAACTACTAGATCAACTTTATCATTGAAATATTCTTTGATTTTTTTTTGATTATCTTTTTCTGTAAAATCTCCCTTTAATTGAAATATATTATCTATTTTATCTATTTTTTTTAAATCAATTGCTAAAATTTTCATATTTTTATAGTTTTTACTCATGAACTGTGACCAACTTCCAGGTGCTGCTCCAAGGTCAACTACAGATAATCCATTTTTTAAAAATTTAAATTTATTATTAATTTCCTCTAACTTGTATACTGCTCTAGATCTGTATCCTTCTATTTTTGACTTTCTAACATAAATATCTCGTCTTTGTTTATTGATCCAGTTTTTTGAAATTTTATTTTTTTTCAACTAATTTAAATATCTTAAGCTTTTTAATATAGTTTTATCTTCTAATGTCTTTATTTCAATTTTGATATCTTTGTTAACTCTCATATCTTTTCCATCTTTCCAAAGGCCTGCTGCCAGATGCATTATTCCTATTTTGTGGTTAGGGAGATAAGGTTCTACAAAGGCATTTGTAGACTCGCTAAATTTTGGCAGCAAATTACTTGCGATCCAATTACAATTTAAAGGTAAAAATTCTGTGTCAATCTCATCAATATAAACACTCATATTTATTGCAAGTCCTTCAGATCCAAAAACTTGTCCTGAGCTAAGTGTTTTTGTTAAATTATTTTGCCAATTACTCCAACATAAAGAATCTTTCTCCAATGAAAAAACTCCGATATTTATATGAGGTGCAAAGGCTAGTTTTCTAGCTTCGTTCAATGCTATTTTTGATTTTATTGCATGCTTAAAATTTTGAGACTTTATTAATGCTATTTTACCGAATATCCATTTAACTTTTGACATTATTTTATAACCAGGACCCATAGTTTGAGTAATGCCAAGCTTTCCATTCTCACAAGCTTTAAAATATAAATCTATAGAAGACCAGTCTTGTACCCATGCATCACAATCAATCCATAGATATTTATTGTAATTTGGAAAATACTTTGGAAGAAAAGCTCTTGAAACCTGACTTTTTAACCATTCCTTTCCCATAACTTTATATCCTGGAACATCTATATCCCATTCAGCTTTTTTTATTTCATCTACTTTTTTTGACAAAATTTCTAACTGTTCTTTTGTTAAACCTGCATCGAGTATACAAATTGCAACTTCAGAGCTTTCTTTAAAACTTTTTATTGATTCAACGAGTTCTAATAATAAATCAAAATAATTAGCATCTGCTAAGGAAACTATAACATTTTTTTTCATTTATAATATATCTTCGTCTTCTTCATTATCATCAAATTGTGTCTTAAATTTTTTCTTAGTATAGTAATAATGAAAAGCGCTAGCTGGAATTACTAATAGATATACCATTCCTGAAATTACTATAGTATTCAAAGTATAGATTAATAAAAGACCAAAATATAATACTATTCCAAATAATAAAAAAATTGTCATTCTTCTTGGCACCGCTATTTTTTTAAGCGAATAAGTGGGAATTTTACTAATCAATAAAACTGAAATAATTATAAAAAATATTGGTACAACTAAGTTGTAATTCAATCTAAAAATATTCAATTCGCTAAAGCTATATACAAGTGGAATTAAAACCAGAACACCACCGGCTGGTGAAGGAATACCTTCAAAAAAATTATCTCTCCATGATGGTTCTGCTTCTGAAGTCACATTAAATCTTGCAAGTCTAAGAGCTACACAAACTACATAAATTAAACATATTAACCAACCTACTCTGCCTAATTCATTTAATTTCCAGAAATACATTATAAAAGCTGGAGCAACTCCAAAACTTATTACATCTGTAAGTGAATCCAGCTCTTTTCCTACCTTTGATGCGCCTTTAATTAATCTAGCTATTCTTCCATCTAGACCATCTATTATAGCAGCAATAATTATGGCAAATATAGAAATTTCAAATCTTCCATCGAATGCAAATTTAATTGAACTTAAACCTATGCAAACTCCAACAAGAGTAAAAATATTTGGTAGAATTACTCTTGTTCTTTTCGAAGTTACTATTTTAAAATTTTTCTTTTGCTGTTCCATAAAATATTTTTATTTTTTTGCTATCAAAGTTTCCCCTGCTATGGTTTTTTGATTTACTTTAACAAGAGGACTATAGTTTTCAAAATACAAATCAGCTCTACTTCCAAACCTTATCATTCCTATTCTTGATCCTTGATTTAATTCCGAATTTTTAGAAGTTTCGGTTACAATTCTTCTTGCAATTAATCCCGCTATTTGAACAACTACTATTTCTTCTCCTTTGCTACTTTTTATTTTATAATAATTTCTCTCATTATCTTCGCTTGCTTTATCCAATGAAGCATTAAAAAATTTCCCTGGTACATAAGTAATTTCCTCAACTGTACCTGAGCAAGGTGAACGATTAACGTGACAATCAAATACGTTCATGAAAATACTAATCTTTGTAAATTTTTTACTTTCTAAACCTAGTTCCTTGGGTCCATTTGTTTCTAAAACTTGAAGAACAACTCCATCTGCTGGGCTTGTTAAATAATTATCATCACCTATAGAAACTCTTTCAGGATCTCTAAAAAAGTAATAACACCATATTGTTAAAATAAGACCTACAAATCCTAAAAACCCATGAATAAAATATAAAATTATTGTAGCTATTACAAAAATAACAATAAATTTATATCCTTCGTTATGTATCTTTGGTAAAATAGTATTTGTCATAATCGTTTATTTGCTAATTTTTGATTAATATGTATATAAATTATCTAAATTCAATTATTAAGATACATCTAAATAATGAGTAAAATAAAGGTAAAAAATCCAATTGTAGAGCTAGATGGTGATGAAATGACCAGGGTTATCTGGGAGTTCATTAAAAACAAGCTAATACTCCCATATCTTGATTTAGGAATTGAATACTATGACCTTGGTATAAAAAATAGAGACAAAACAAATGATCAAGTAACGATTGAATGTGCTAATGCAATTAAAAAAAATGGTGTTGGAATAAAGTGTGCAACAATTACACCTGATGAATTAAGAGTAAAAGAATTTGAATTAAAAAAAATGTGGAGATCTCCGAATGGAACAATAAGAAATATTTTGGGAGGTACTGTTTTTAGAGAACCAATAATTTGCAAAAATGTTCCCAAATTAGTTCCTAGTTGGACAAATCCTATATGTATTGGAAGACATGCGTTTGGAGATCAATATAGAGCCACTGACTTTAAGGTACCAGGCAAAGGAAAGTTAGAAATGAAATGGACATCTGAAGATGGAAAAGAAAAAAAAGAATTTGAAGTATTTGAATTTCCTGGACCAGGTGTTGCATTATCAATGTATAATTTAGATAGATCGATAAAAGATTTTGCAAGAGCATGTATGAATTATGGTCTTAATAGAAAATGGCCTGTTTATTTATCAACAAAAAATACAATATTAAAAAAATACGATGGTAGATTTAAAGATTTGTTTGAAGAAGTTTATGATCAAGAGTTTAAAAAAAAATTTGAGGAAAGAAATATAACCTACGAACATAGGTTAATCGATGACATGGTTGCATGTGCAATGAAGTGGAATGGAAATTATATTTGGGCATGTAAAAATTATGATGGTGATGTTCAATCAGATACTGTAGCACAAGGATTTGGATCTCTTGGATTAATGACCAGTGTACTAATGACACCAGATGGAAAAACCATAGAGTCTGAAGCTGCACATGGGACTGTAACAAGACACTACAGGTTGCATCAACAAGGTAAAGAAACCTCAACTAACCCAATTGCCTCAATCTTTGCTTGGGCAAGAGGCTTGTACCACAGAGGTAAAATTGACGGCAATGAAGATTTAAAAAAGTTTGTAAAAAACTTAGAAAAAGTATGTGTTGAAACTGTTGAGTCTGGATCTATGACAAAAGATCTAGCGATTTTAATTGGACCATCTACTAAATATCTAACTACTAACCAATTTTTAGACGTTTTGGATGGCAACTTAAAGAAAAAACTAAATTAAAGATTTTAACTTTTCAAAAGCTTCATCTATTTTACTTTTATCATTTCCACCAGCTTGTGCAAAATCAGATCTTCCTCCTCCTCCATTGCCCCCTACGATTTCTGAACCAATTTTGGCAAATTTAACTGCATCGAATTTATCTTTGATTTTTTCAGTCACACCTACTGCTAATCCCACTTTATCTTCTTTAATAGCGAATATAATCACAATACCTTCTCCAATTTCTTTTTTTCCATTATCAACTAATTTTCTTAAATCTTTTGGTGGAAGATCAATTATTTTTTGAAATCTAACTTTAGTTCCATTTATTAAATCATCTTTTATAATATTCTTTGTTTTATCATTTAAAATATTTTGAATAGTAAGATTATCAAGTTGCTTGGTTAGATCTTTTATTAAATCCTTTTGATTATTATTATTTACATTCGGTTTACCACCAAGTTGTCTTATCTCTTCAGAAATATTTTTTATCAATTCTTCATTTTTTTGATTTGATAAATCTGATAATTTTTCCTTTTTAGTTAAATATTCTTCTAATTGCTTGTCTCTTAAAGCTTCTATTCTTCTAATTCCTGCTGCTATAGATGATTGGCTTACAATTTTAAATTTTCCAATATCACCTGTATTTTTAACATGTGTTCCTCCGCATAACTCTGTTGAAAAATAATTACTTTCTTCCGTGCCCATTGATAAAACTCTAACTTCTTCACCATATTTTTCCCCAAAAAGAGCAAGAGCTCCATTATCCACTGCTTCTTTTGGAGTCATTAGTCTTGTTCTAACATCTGAATTTGTCTGAACCATTTGATTCACGTGATTTTCAATTTTATTCATTTCTTCATCCGAAATTGGTTTCATGTGGCTAAAATCAAACCTCAGTCTATCAGGTGCTACCAATGATCCTTTTTGTGTAACATGTTTTCCCAAAACTCTTCTTAAAGACTCATGTAGTAGATGGGTAGCAGAATGATAAGCTCTAATATTATTTCTTCTTACAACATCTATTTTCATTTCTACATTTTCCTTTAATGCTATTGATCCACTTTCAACTTTTCCATAATGAACATGTAGATCGCCTAATTTTTTTTGAACATCATTAACAATAAATTTAAACTTTCCATTGGTAATTATTCCTGTATCACCTACTTGTCCACCTGACTCTCCATAAAAAGGGGTTTGATTAAGTATAATCATTCCTTCATCACCTAGTTTTAATTCATCAACTTCTTTTCCTTTTTTAATTAAAGATAGAATGACTCCCTCAGCTTGATTAGTTGCATAACCCAAAAATTCAGTTGGTTGTAATTTATCTTTAATATTAAACCAAATCTCTTCAACAGAGCTATCACCTGAACCTTTCCAATTTTTTTTAGCTAACTCTCTACTTTTATTCATAAGCTCAGAAAATTTTTTATGATCTAAGGTTAAGGATTTGCTTTTTAAAATATCTTCAGTTAGGTCAAGTGGGAATCCATAGGTATCATAAAGTTTAAATGCAACTTCACCAGGTAAAACTTTTTTAAATTTTAAAATTTCATCATTTAAAATTTTCATTCCTCTATCAAGTAATACTAAAAACTTTTCTTCTTCCATTCTCAAGGTTTCTTTAATTAAAGAGTCTGCTCTTATTAGTTCTGGATAATTTCCTGACATTTCTTCGACTAAGGTTTTAAAAATATTGAAGAAGATAGGTTGTTTTGAACCTAATAAGTGAGAATGTCTCATGCCTCTTCTCATAATTCTTCTTAGAACATAGCCTCTACCTTCATTAGAAGGTAAAACTCCTTCCGCGATTAAAAATGAACTTGCTCTTAAATGATCAGCAATTACTCTAAAACTAGATAAATTTTTTTCTTCTGGTTTAACCTTAACTACATCAGAGATTGAATTAATTAATTTTAAGAAATGATCTGTTTTATAATTATCATGTGTTCCTTGAAGCAATGCTGCAATTCTTTCAAGTCCCATACCAGTATCTACTGATGGTTTTGGTAGATTAATTCTTTTATCTTTTGAAATTTGCTCAAATTGCATAAATACCAGGTTCCAAATTTCTATATACCTATCACCATCTTGTTCTTTGGTGCCAGGTAAACCACCTTTTAAATGATCTCCATGATCATAAAATATTTCTGAACATGGTCCACATGGTCCAGTTTCGCCCATTGACCAAAAATTATCAGATGTAGAAATCTTAATTATTCTATTTTCTCCAAGACCACTTATTTTTTTCCAAAGATTAAAAGCTTCATCATCTTCATTAAAAACTGTGAAATAAAGCCTATTTTTATCTAACCCAAAATTTTTTGTTATTAGATTCCATGCAAGTTCAATTGCGCTTTCTTTAAAATAGTCTCCGAATGAAAAATTTCCCAGCATCTCAAAAAAAGTGTGATGTCTTGGAGTGTATCCAACATTTTCTAGGTCATTATGTTTTCCACCTGCTCTAACACATTTTTGAGAAGTCGTAGCTCTTAAATAGTCTCTTTTTTCTAAACCTGTAAATACATTTTTAAATTGTACCATTCCTGAATTTGCAAACATTAAAGTTGGATCATTATTTGGAACTAAATTACTAGACTCAACAATAGTATGGCCATTTTTCTCAAAATATTTGAGAAACGAATTTCTTATCTCATTTAATGATTTATCCGCCATACTTTTAAAATACAGCTTTTTTTTTCTATGTCTAGGTTGTGTTGGGAAAAAAGGCGCTTAAATTAAGCGCCTTTTTAGATAACTAAAAGTTAATTCTTTTTAGATGGACTTTCTTCTGATATTTCAGGCTTTGCTTTATCCTCATCTATTGGGTTTCCTTCAATTTTTTTTGAAATTAGACCAGCTTTTTCTCTAATCGCCATCTCAATTTCAGCAGCTGCCTTAGGATTTTGCTCAAGATAAAGTTTAGCATTCTCTTTTCCTTGTCCTATTTTTTCACCTTTGTAAGCATACCAAGCGCCTGACTTCTCAACAATTTCAGCTTTTGCTCCAAGATCAATTAATTCTCCTGTTTTGCTAATACCTTTTCCATACATCAAATCAAATTCTACAACTTTAAATGGAGGAGCAACTTTATTTTTAACTACTTTTACCCTTGTAGAGTTTCCAATAATTTGTTCTTTATCTTTAATAGCTCCTATTCTTCTAATATCCATTCTGACTGAAGAATAAAATTTTAGTGAATTACCTCCTGATGTAGTTTCAGGACTTCCGAACATTACACCTATTTTCATTCTAATTTGATTAATGAAAATAACCATTGTATTTGTTCTTGAAATTGATCCTGTTAGCTTCCTAAGAGCTTGGCTCATCAATCTAGCTTGAAGACCAACATGATGATCTCCCATATCTCCTTCAATTTCTGCCCTTGGTGTTAAAGCTGCAACTGAGTCAACAACTAGAACTGACATTGAGCCAGACTTAATTAATGTATCAGTAATTTCTAAAGCTTGTTCACCAGTATCTGGTTGAGAAATTAACAATTCTTCAGTATTTACACCTAATTTCTTAGCATAAACTGGGTCTAAAGCGTGCTCTGCATCAACAAATCCACAAATTCCACCTGCTTTTTGTGCTTCAGCAACAACTTGAAGAGCAAGTGTTGTTTTACCAGAAGACTCTGGACCATATATTTCAATAATTCTTCCTTTCGGTAATCCACCAATACCAAGCGCAAGATCCAAACTTAAAGATCCTGTTGAAATTGACTCAACATCCATAGCTTTTTGTTGACCAAGTTTCATTACTGAGCCTTTTCCAAATGTATCTGTGATTTGGCTAATAGCTGCGTCTAACGCTTTATTTTTTTCTTTATTTTCCAATTCTTTCTCTTTTGTGGATTTGACCACTTTTAAGTTATTTTTTGTCATTTTTTGCCTCTTTTTTTTTGTTTTTTAACACTCGAATCATTGATTTAAATGTACACATTTTGTTCTCATTAGCAATACAATAATTAAAAAAAGACTAAAAATGCTCAATTTACTTAAGTTTTAGATAGGTGCTATTTAACAAGCCAACAGATTTCAGCAGATTATATTGTGCTAAAATATAATTTCTTTCAGAATTCGCTAAGGATATCTGTGCATTTAATAGTAAAGCATTAGATTGAATTACATCCAAAGTAGTTCTGCCTGAGCCTCTTTCGTATTCTGCTGAGATTCCTTCGTTTGCAATTTCCGCAGCTTTAACTTGAGACCTCACAGAAGTTAATAAGCTTTCTGAAGATTGTAAATTTGACCATGCACTAGCCACATTGGATTGATTTGATTTAATAGCATTATCTAATAAAAGTTTTTTTCTATTTTTTAAACTTTGATTTTTATTAACTTTAGCTATATTTGATCCTCCAGAGTAAAAAGGCCAACTAACTGTAGCTTTTAAAACATCTTTTTCTCTCTCATCGTATGTTGAGCTAAGATCATCAGAATAAGATCTTTCTAACGATAAAGTGACGGAAGGAGCAAGATCAGACTTTGCAATTTTTATATCTTTTTCTGTTTGATCTAACTCATATTTTGCAATTTGTATATCAGGGTTATTGGCTTTGGACAGATCAATAGCACTTTTGAGACTTTGAGGTATTTCTACTATCACCTCAAGAGATTTATTTAAATCATTTATTTCATTGATACTACCAATAATATTTTCATAATTTAATTTATTGGTTACTACATCATTTTGAGCCTGAATATATTGTGCCCTAGCTCCAGCTAATGATGATTCTGACTGAGCTAAGTCAGAGATTGTAATTTGTCCTCTTTCTAATCTTAATGAGTCAGTTTCAACTTGTCTTTCCAACAAATTTAAATTTCTTTGGTTGATTGATAATTTCTCTCTAGCAAAAATTAAACCTGTAAAAGTTTCAATTGCTTTATAGATTATGTCCTGCTCTTTTTTTAATAATTTAGATTCCGCAAGATCAATTCCTATTTTATTTTTTTTATATTCTGCACCTCTTCCAAAATCAACTAATGTTTGCTCTAATTTTATAGATGTTGTAAAAGGATCTACATCTGAAATTGATGCATCTCCCCCTCCTTGATTAGTAAGTTTGTTTGTCTCTTCATTGCTCTTAGAACCTGTAATCGTTAATGATGGAAAGTAATCAGCTTTAGATATATTTAAATCTTCTTTGGAAACATTAATATTTTCACGTTCAGCATTTAACTCTGTATTATTTTTAAATGTCAGTTTAATTGCATCAAGTAATGTAACTGCATAAACAGTATTTGAATTAAGCATTAAAATTATAGTAATTAAAAATATTTTTTTCATTATTTTTGATCAAGTGGGTGGTTTTCTCCGTCATTTACTGGAACATCTTTTATTGCAAATGGTTTAACGCCTTCAACACATGCTATATTTACGCCGTATATTTTTGGATTAATTCTGGGTCTGTTGTGAGTGTGTATGCCACATACTTTACAAAAATAATGTTGAGCAGTTTTAGTTTTGAATTGATAAAGTGTTAAAAAATCTTCACCTTTAACTATTTTAAAATCTTCTGATCCAACTACTCCTATTATGTATCCTTTTCTTTTACAGATTGAGCAATTACAACGCATAACTTTTTTAAATCCCTCTTCAGGAACATTAACTTCTGCTTCAACTTCTCCGCAATGACACGTTAATTTTTTCATATTTAATATTGGCTAAACTATCTCTGGTTTAAGTTATCCACAAGGGTACAAAATGTGGTTTAAGTGTTCTCGTTTTGATTCACTTTTGATTCACTTCTAGACTCAAAATACAACCTGATTGACACTATTGCATAACTCATATATTAATAAGAACAAAATAAGAACATTTATGAAGCTAACAGTGCCATACTACTTACACAAAGCTGGAGCGGGATTTCCCTCTCCTGCCACAGATTATATTGAGGAAGACATAGATCTAAATGTTCATTTAATAAAAAATGTTCCAGCAACATTTGTAATCAGAGTCCAGGGCAAATCAATGGTTGATGTTGGTATTAATGATGGAGATATATTGGTTGTTGATAAAAGCTTAAAACCAAAAAATTTCTCAACAGTCATTGCAAATGTTCACGATGAGCTTGTTGTTAAAACTTTTGTTAAAGAAAATGGTAGGCAATTTTTAACATCAGGTTCAAAAAGAATTGAAGATAAAATTTTAATTAATGAAGAAGAAGATGTTTTTATTTGGGGGGTTGTAACTTATGTCATTCACTCGGTATACTAAAAAAATAGCATTAGTTGATTGTAATTCTTTCTATGTTTCATGTGAAAGATTATTCAATCCAAAAATAAGAAAAAAACCTGTTGTAGTTTTATCCAATAATGACGGTTGTATTATTTCAAGATCTAATGAAGCAAAAGCTTTGGGTATTAAAATGGGAGAACCTTATTTTAAAGAAAAAGATATAATTGTTAAAAATAATGTTCAAGTTTTTTCATCAAATTATTCTTTATACGGTGATATGTCTAGAAGAGTGATGAGAACACTTAAACGATTTAATTCTGATATAGAAGTTTATTCTATTGATGAAGCGTTTTTAGATTTATCAAATTTTTCTGATGATGAAGTTGAAAAAGTAGGTAAAGAAATTAGGTCAACTGTTTTACAATGGACTGGAATTCCAACTAGTATAGGTATTGCTAAAACAAAAACTTTAAGTAAAGTTGCAAATCATATCGCAAAGAAAAAACAATCAGGTGTTACAAGTTTAATAGGAATAGAAAATTTAGATCCAATACTTGAAAAAGTGGAAATTAATGATGTCTGGGGTGTAGGTAAGCAACTTACAAAATTTTATCATAAGCACGGAATTTATAATGCTAAACAACTTAAAAATAAATCCAATACTTGGATTAAAAAAAGTTCTAATGTTTTAGGTTCCAGAACTGCAATGGAATTAAGGGGTATTTCGTGTATTGATTTAGAAACAACCACAACAAAAAGAAAAAGTTGCGTTGTATCAAGATCATTTGGAAAAAGAATAGAAAGATTTCAAGAACTAAAAGAGGCAGTTGTAAATTATTGTTTAAATGCATCTGAAAAAATAAGATCAGAGTCTTTAGTCGCAAAAGCAATAACTGTATTCGTAAGAACAAGTCCTTTTCAAAGAAACTTTGGATATTATTCAAATTCAAAAACTATTGACTTTCCAATAGCAACAAATAATAGCATCGAAACCTCCAAGACTGCATTAGCTATTTTGGAAAGTATTTTCAAAAATGGATATCGTTACCAAAAAGCAGGAGTAATGCTCACAGGGTTATCAAATTCTGTAGGGGAAAAAAATTTATTTTCAAATGAAAAAGATGAAAAAATAAATAGTTTAATGAGATCTATCGACAGTACTAATTATAGATATGGTAGATCAACTCTCAGTCTTGCAAGTGCTGGGGTTCACAAAAAATGGAACATGAGACGTGAGTATTCTTCAAAAATAGATACATCTGATTTTTATTCTATACCAACGATAAAAGCGACTTAATAGAAAACTATTTTTTTTTTGCCAATTGCTGTAACAAATAAATTTCTTTTTCAGTTAACTCATGTTTTTCATCTTGAATTTTTTTAACCAATATTCTTGATGAAATTAAAGTTATTAAGGCAGATATACCAGTTAAAGCGATGAAATAATAAGAACCAGGTGTAACAATTATTAAAACAATGCAAATACTGGTCCAACCTGTAAAAATGCCTGTTAAAATAATTTTTTGACTTTTTAAATCTTTAATTCTTGTAAAGAATAAAAATAAAAAAGTTAAAAAAATTAGCATTCCTGCTAGACCCCATCTGGAAGCAACCAAAGCATCTATTCCACCTCCATAAAGTTCTTTCTGAATAACATAGGCTAAAAAGCCTTTATAAATAAAAAAAATTGATAATATAATTGACGCTACTGCAGATAAAATAAATGCAATTTTAGAAGGTAAGCTTATCTTTATCATTTCTTTTTATTTTTAATTATTAAATTATTATAAGCATAGCTTGTTGTGCCTGTTTCGCCAATTCTATAAATTCCAATCTTTATATACGGTTTACTAGGTCCATATGGTCCATCAGTATTTTTTTTAGACAATGGCACATCCAAATGCTGGAGAATCAATTCATCATTTAGATAATATTTTGCTGATAAAAATTTAGCTTTTTTTTGATAATTAATTTCAGCTTTAAATCTATATTTTTCTCCTGGTTCTAAATATAAAAATTTAAACATTTTACAATTTTCTGAAGAACATTGTCCTTTTGGAAATTTATGTTTAATTTTCCAATCTCCTCCAACACCAACCCAGGATGGAGGGGCTCCTTTATTTCTTCCATCATGAATTTGAAAAATTGTTGATCTTGCGGCAGGAGCACCTTCAATCAATAAATCAGTTTCAAAAATTGTATTACCTATTGGTAATCTATGTGTAATTTCTTGTCTTCCAGAATATGGATAACCTCCGGCAGATTTTTTATCTGTAGGGCAACTACCAACATCTCCTTTATCAAGTTTAAATACGACACTTTCAAGTTTAAATTCTTTTTTATTATATTTTATTTTAGGTTTGCCATTAACTACTAATGACTCTTTATCTACGATACCACAAGAGACTTTCCACTTATTTTTTACTTTCCAATCATTACTGATCGCTATATTAGAATATATAAAACTTAAAACTATTAAGAACAAAATTTTTTTCATTTAGTTAAGTAATTTTTTAAGTTTATTCTTAAGTTTATTTTTATTTTTATCCAATTTTTTTTTTAATTTTTCTTTAATTTGATCTTCATCAATATTTTTTAATTTATTTTGTAAGTTTCCAGACAAAACCTTTTTTTTAACAGTTTTAATTGTTTGCTCGGCAAAATCTCGAAGTATAGTTTTATAGTTTTTGCTATTTGGAGTATTTCCAACATTTTCAAATTCTAAATTTTGTAATGAAATATTTTTATTAATTTTTAGTTCATCAGAATTTACATATAAAACAATATTTTTTGCAATTAATTTTTTTATATTAAAATATTTTGTGCTTGTTGATTTGCCACTTCCAGTTTCTAACGTTTTTTCTAAAGATCTAACATTGTCAGTAACCTTAGTATATTGGATATTAAAAAAATAATTTAATTTTATTCCATCTAATATGACACTTTCAATTTCTACATTGTTGCTAAAAATTGATGATGTATCTAATTTTAAGTAAGCTTTTTCTAAATTTAAAAGATAGCCTTCAAAATTTTTATTCTTTATTTGTAATCCATAAATTTCTGCATCTCCATTACGATAATTTATCTTTAAATTTTCAATAACAGTTTCTCTATCTAAAACATTTGAAATATTGGTTTCTAAAGTTCCTTTAATAATTCGATCACCAACAAATTCTGATAAAATATAGAATAAAGATATTATGAATATAAAAAAAATTAAAATTTTTTTCATTTTATACTTTGACCTTCTATTTCCTTACAAGAATAACCTAAATCTTTTAATTTAAGTTTTTTGCAAGACCTTGCGTATCTAAGTTCATCATAATAAGCTATTTGGGTTGGGTCTGATCCAGCAGTTCTTGAGACAAATGATCTATAAATTCCTAATTGATGCTCTATGACATCTCCTTTTAAAAGAGTTTTTCCTTTATGTTCGTATAATAATTTTCCATTTATCCAAATCTTAAAAAAACCATTTTCTTTATGAGTCCATTTTGCATTTATTAATATATCATTCCATTTTCCTAACATATCTTTTTGATCTAAAAGTTTTTTTGAAATATGGTCACTGATACTTTCAGCTGGAGTTACCCAATAACCTCCTGCCTTTGACTTTGAGTATTTATCATATTGATTTTGAAACATAAATTCTGGTGGATTATCTCCATCATTATGAAATTGACCCATTGCAACTTTTGTAGGAAATATAATTGGAAAATCTTCAGGTAAGTATATAGACCAAGCATTCCAATGTGTTTTGTTAAAACAGCAAATTATTAATTCTACTCTTTCTCTATCATTTCTAGAGTCCCAGCCCCAAGAATCTCCTGCTCTTACTTCAAACCTAATTGATTGATTACCTAATCTTACAGGGTATCCTTTGCTTTTATCTACAATTTTGAGAATATGTTTTCTTTTATTTTTATCAGATTTTAATATTTTTTTATTTACAACTCTCCATTTATTTTTTTGACCATATTCATCAACCTTATTAAATCCTCTAGCAATATCTTTGTTTTTTTTTATTTCTTTAAGTACTTTTTCTGCCTCAGCAAAGCTATAATTACATATTAGTAAACTAAAAAATAAAATTCCTAAAATTTTTCTCACAATCCCTTCCTAAAATCCCATGGATATTTAAATTTCATTGCCCACATTCCATTTTTATTTGATTTTGCAAAATCTTCATCTTCAATAAACTTACTTGAATATTTTCTATAAGCAAAAGCATAACCACTTCTCACTAAATATTTTGATAAACTTTCACCATTTACAAAACATTCTGCCAATGTTCTATTATATTGATCTTTTCCCTCAGTAATACACTTGGGAGTTTCGTTGCCAATTTTATTTACTAATAAAATTTTTGCTGTCTTGCCGCAGTACACTACATCATTATTATTCAAACAAGTCTGTTTAAGCTCAGGTGTATCTATTCCTAAAAAACGGATTTTTTCTCCATTTAATATTATTGTATCTCCATCGACAACTTTAAGATTATTCGCTAAAGAAATATTACTCCAAAATAAGGTTAAAAATATTATTATAAGTTTTTTCATTTATTTAATTTTCTCAATATTGTTAATATTAGAAAGAGAATTATTGAACTCTTCCATATTTTCTCTTTTAGAAACTAACAAAGTTAAAATAACAAGAATAATTATTAAAAATATAGGTACTAATGTTATTATAGAAATATTTTCAGAAATAAGAAAAAAATAAACTAAAGAAAATAAAATTGATCTTATAATTAAAGAAATTTTAAAAACTCCGATTATTGATAGTGAATGAATAAGTAAACTTTTAAAATTCATTTTTGTAGGTCCAAAATATCTTGACCCTCTTATTGATGGAATGGTCGCTCTATCTTTTTCAATTTTTGCCAAAGATCCTGAGAAACTGCTCCATGTAGCTTTTTCATCAATCATTTTCTGAACTATTAATTTTGGAAGAAATGTATAATTTCCAAATTTTATAGACTGTCCAGTAAAAACAAATGTAATTATTTTATGAACAAAATAGCAAAATCTAAAAAATATACCTTCTGATCTTTTTACTCTCTCACCAACAATTACTTTGCTTGGATGATAATTTAAATTATCTATAAATTGTTTTATCTCCTCTGGCCTATCTTCTCCATCTCCATCCATTGGAATTACATAATCAAAATCCTCATTTTCTAATATATATTTTAAACCAGCAGCATTGCATCTCGCGTGCCCTCTATTTTCATTCATATTAATTACTTTGACCGATTGAAAATTATCCAAACTTAATAAATTTTCTGCCCTACTTTCTGTAGATGCATCATTTATAATTAAAACTGAAAAATTGTGTCCTAATCCATTTATAATTAAGTTTATTTCTTCTAAAAGTTTATTTAGAGATTCCCAATCATTAAAAACAGGTATTAGAATTTTAATATTCATCTAAATATTTTAAATTATATCTTACCCAGCCAATTATTTTTACTATTTTCATCCAAAAATGATGATTTAAAAGAATTTTCAATTAAAACTCTTACATCTACCATGTTTAAATTGAGAGCTTTTGAAGTTTCAATTAAATTTTTATTTAGGTACCCTCCAAAATATGCAGGATCATCTGAGTTAACCATTACTCTCAAACCTTTATCTAACATTTTTTTTAAGTTATGATTTTCAAGTTTTTCGAAAACACAAAGTTTTATATTTGATAAAGGACAGACTGTCAGAGGAATATTTTTTTGTTTTAGTGTTTCTACAAGCTTATCATCTCTTAAACATTGAACCCCATGATCAATTCTTTTTACTTTGAGTAAATTTAAACTATCCCAAATATATTCTGGAGGACCTTCTTCTCCAGCATGTGCAACTGTCAAAAAACCTTCTTGAATTGCTGTTTCAAACAATTTTTTAAATTTTTGAGGTGGGTTGCCTTTTTCTGAAGAGTCTAGGCCAACACCAATAATTTTATCTTTATGTTTTAGAGCTTGATTTAAAACTTCAAAACAAGGGTCCTCGTCTAAGTGTCTTAAAAAACACATTATAATTTTTGATGTAATGCCAAAATCAGAATTTGCTTTTTTTAAAGCTTTATTAATTCCATTTATAACTACATCAAATTCTATTCCTCTTTCCGTATGTGACTGGGGATCAAAAAATATTTCTGTATGCACTATGTTATCATTCTTACATCTTAAAATGTATTCCCATGTAAGATCGAAAAAATCCTCTTCTGTAATCAATACATTCGATCCCTCATAATAAATTTTCAAAAAAGAGTCTAAATTTTTAAAATTATATGCAGACTTAATTTCCTCTACAGATTTGAAAGGGATCTCAACTTTATTTCTTTTAGATAGTTTAAACATCAGCTCAGGTTCCAAACTTCCCTCAATATGTAAATGTAGTTCTGCCTTTGGAACCTTATTTATAAAATTTATTATATTATCTAAATTATTCATATCTTATTTAGCTTGCTGAGCTTAAAAGTCTAAATAAAGATGCGATTATACCAAAACCTGAAAACTCAATCACTGCAACAATTGCTATAATAAATAATATTTTTTTCCATTTGTCACTAATCTGAAAGTTCATTTAACTATCTCCATATACTCTACATTGTTTGTGCCATCTGAAATTACGCAACATTTAACTCCTCCATTCCATTTTGGTCTTGTTTTTAAATGATATGATAAATTACCTGCTATCCATTCATCTCCATAAACAAATTTTATTTCAGTATTATATTTTTTTTCCCATATTTTTTGAACCTTTTCAGCAATTACCTTTCCCTGATAATCAGTTCTCTTATCTGTTTTAGTAAGTGATATAAACGCATATGCAAATGGTGACAAAATAAACAAAATAATAAATGTAATGGTAAATCCTCTTAAATTACTCAAATCAATTTTAGATTGAAAAATATAAATAACTAAAACTCCAAAAAATAAATAAAATGGTGACATCCACATAGTTCTAATTTTTACACCCATAAACATAGAAGTTAAACAAACTAGTAATATTGGAAGAATAGTAATGGAAATTAAAAATAATAATTTATTATCAAGAAAATCTAAATTTAGTTTTAATTTATTATTTAAAAATAAAAACATCAAAATGAAAGGTGAAAGTATTCCTATTTGCTTTATCAAAAATATTAAAGGGTGTTTAATATGATTTAAAATATTTGGATCTTCTGCTCCAGTTCGATGAAGACCGTATGTAATTGTAATATAATCATTTTCGGTCAGCCAAATTAAATGTGGTAATAAAACTATCAAAAAAGGAATTAAAGATATTATGCATTTAAAATTAATTTTTTTCTTATAAAGCATATAGGCTAAAAAAATATCTATGGCTAATCCCAAATACATAAATAAATATTTTGATAAAAATCCAAATGCAGAAAATAAACCAAACAATAACCAGTAAGTAGTTTTATTATTTTTAAAACCTTTCCATAAATATAAAACTGTTAATGCCCAGAAAGGCATTAAACAAACATTTACATTGAATTCTGGTGTAGTGAAATTATAAAAATAAATTCCTTCTAATAGCAAAACAGAAAATAAACAAAATAATTTATTTTCAAAAAAATCTTCAGCAAATTTAAAAACAATAAAAAAAGAAATTATTACACAAATTTGACTTAATAAATAATATGCCCAATCTTGAGATCCAAATATTTGAAAAAAAATCTCAACGAAAAATGCACTCATTGGTGGATGTTTATTAAAACCCCAATCTAAATTGCTTCCCCAGGCAAGTGCTTCTATAGTATCAAGGGGTAAATTATTGTTTGTAAAAGATGGAATCAATATCCACAAAAATAAGTGGGTGGAAAGAAATAAGTAAAATAATTTTAATATATTCTTTTTATTTAAGGCCATTTTGCTTAATTTATACAATTAATGCTTTCTTGACACCCCTAAATTCATGAATATATTCACCACGATTAAAATTAGACCATGGTCAAAATCTCAAAATCATATATCCCAAAAGAAAAAGAAAAATATATGTGTGCAAAGCATCTTGCTTTTTTTAAAAAAAAACTTCTTGATTGGAAGAATGATTTGAAAAGAAGTAGTAATGATGCATTATTTAATAGTTCATTGGATGACAATAGTACATCCGCAGACATTGTTGACCAAGCAAGTTCTTATACGGAAAAAAATGTAGAACTTAGAGCAATTAATAGACAAATTAAACTGATATCTAAAATAGACTCAGCTTTAAAAAAAATTAATGATGGAACCTATGGTTTTTGTGAAGAAACTGGTGAACCAATTGGTTTGAAAAGATTAATGGCAAGACCAGTCGCAACTTTATGTATTGCTGCTCAAGAAAAACATGAAAAAAATGAAAAAGTTTACGCGGACGATTAAGGAAGAGGAATAGGTTCTCCTTTTTTCATAAAATTATATCCTTTTATTACTCCTTCTCTTTTAGCAATATCTAAATACCACCTGGTTAAGTTTTGAAAATTTTTTAAACCTATATCATGCCACTCATGTCTTGCTATCCATGGCCATGTAGCAATATCTGCAATTGAATAATTTTCACCTGCTAAATATTTAGATTGGGATAACCTTTCATCTAAATCTTTGTAAATAGATTTTGAAATTTTAAAGTATCTCTCTTCTCCGAATTTGCTTTTTCCAGGATTATAATGATGAAATTGATGATGCTGACCTATTATGGGTCCTACATATCCCATTTGGGCCATTAACCATTGATTAATTTTATTTCTGTTTTCTTTATCATAAAATTTATTACTTCTTTCACCCAGATACATAAGAATTGCTCCTGATTCAAAAATAGCCTCATTGTTGTTTTCATGATCAATTATAACTGGGATTTTGCTAAATGGACTTATGTTTCTAAACTTCTCTTCAAATTGTTCGCCTTTTCCTAGATCAACATTAGTAACTCTATATTCAAATCCAATTTCTTCTAACATAATACCTATTTTTTTTCCATTTGGGGTATCAGCAGAAAATAATTCGATCACTCTTTTATACCTAGTCTACTTTTTAAATTTGATGATGTTGTAGTAAATTCAAACCGATATTTTTCATTAGGTCTAGCCAATTTAAAGCATGCTCTCGCTGCAAGAGCACCTTCATGAAATCCTGATAAAATTAATTTCAACTTTCCAGGATAATTACATATATCACCAATTGCATAAATTCCTTTTTGATTTGTTTCAAATTTTTCTGTATCTACTTCAATTGTTTTTTTATTTAAATTTAAACCCCAGTTAGCTATTGGGCCAAGCTGCATTATTAAACCAAAAAAGCCTAATACAAAATCAGACTTTAGATTTATTATATTTTTATCATCATGCATTATGTCAATACTTTCTAATTTTTCTGATCCATTCGCATTTTTAAGTTGATATTTTGTTAATAATTTAATTTTACCCTCATTTGCAAGCTCCTTGACCTTATCCACACTGGCTTGAGCGGCTCTAAACTCATCTCTTCTATGAATAAGATTTACACTAGAAGTATTTGATAATTCTATTGCCCAATCTAAAGCGCTATCTCCACCTCCAAAAATTGATACTTTTTTACCGTTAAAAATACTTTTATCTTTAATAGAGTAAAATACAGATTTATTTTCAAATTTTTCACATTCTTTTGGAGAAAACTTTCTGGGCTCAAAAGAACCCACTCCTCCAGCAATTATAATATTTGGGGTAGTGAACATTGTTCCTTTGTTTGTTTTTACTTCCCATTTTTCGTTTACTTTTTTAACTTCATCAACCCTCTCGTTTAAATGAAATTTAATATCAAAAGGTTTTAACTGTTTAATTAAGTTTTTAGTTAATTCTTCACCGGTACATTCAGGAACAGCCGGAATGTCGTAAATAGGTTTATCTGGATATAACTCAATACATTGACCTCCGATTTTATCTAGATTGTCAACTATTTCACATTTTAAACCTATTAGATTAATTTGATGAGCAGCAAATAAACCTGTAGGTCCGGCACCAATTATTAATACATCTGTGTTAATCATTATATTTGTTTTTCCGGAAGATATACTTTCAATCCATCTAAATTATCTGAAACTTGTATCTGGCAACTAAGTCTACTATTTTTATTTGGTTCAAATGCTTGATCTATCATGTCATCTTCTCCTTCATTTTTTGAGGGAAGTTTATTAAACCAATCATCTTTGACATAAACATGGCAAGTAGCACATGCCATACTTCCTCCGCAATCAGCATCGATCCCTGGAATATCATTTTGTACCGCTCCCTCCATCACCGTTAATCCATTTGATACATCTACTGTATGGAGTTTTCCGTTATGTTCTATGTAAGTTATTTTTGCCATTCACTTTATATAATCACAAAAAAAAATAGGGCAAGTAACTAAACTCGCCCTATTTTTAAATTATCTTAGATATTATCTAGATCTTGATGCACCTTGCATCGCAGCAGCCCAAATAACTAGACCGAATGCGATCTTGTTAATAAAGTCTGCTAAGTTGTAAATCACGTTTAGTGAATTAGCATCTATTCCACCTGTTAGGTAACCAAAAATGTAACCTAGTGGATAAATTGCCCAACCAATTGTTACGATCATTCTCATTGCACTGAAAGCTGTAACTAATGCTTTGTTACCACTTTTAGCAGCTGCTTTGCCAGCTTCTCCTGAGAATATTTCATATAAGATGTAAATCCATCCAGCGATACCAATTATAAATCCAAGCGTAGCATTTATATAGCCAGCTTCACCTAGGTATCCACCGATTAGCATTACTAAAGATCCGATTAAAAGTCTCCAGAATATTCCTCCGTCAACTTTTCTTACAGCTGCAAGAATTAAGTAGAATTCTATCATCTGTAATGGAACTGTAATTAACCAATCAATGTATCTGTATACTGTTGGAGAATCACCAGTTTGAACCCAAACACCTCTCATGTACATGTAGTGAATGAATGCAATACCAGTTACAAGTCCCGCCACAGTTACTGATGTTTTCCAGCCTGCGGCTACTGAACCTCTTTCTAAAAAGAAAAAGGCTGTAGCAGCTAACATACCCATTGAAATTACCCAAAAAGAAATTCCAACAAAGTCGTCAGACGCCAATAGGACAGTTTCTGCATTTGCTGCACCTGAAAAACCCATAAGGGCTACAGCTGCAAGAGCAAACAATTTTAGTTTTTTCATAAAAAACTCCCTCTTTTAGTTAGTTTTTTTTTAGTTTAAATTTAAACTAAGGCTCTATTCCGCAATAGAACCACAGTTAATTGCTTAGATACCAAATTATATAAGTTAATTGAAGACTTTTTAGCAGTTTATTTGTATTGATTTTATTGACTTTTTAAAATTAAATACAATTCATTAGTTAAAATCATTAAAAATACGGTTTTAAAACAAATCAATATGGAAAATAAATATAAAAGTATTTATGAGCAATCAATAAAAAATCCAGAATTGTTCTGGGAGGATGTTTCTAAAGATATTTTCTGGTTTAAAAATCCAACTAAAATATTAAATAAATCCAATCCTCCATTTTATAAATGGTTTGAAGATGGAAAGACCAATACTTGCTATAATGCGTTAGACTTCCATATTGATCAAGGTAAAGGTGATAAAACTGCTTTAATTTATGATAGCCCAATAACTGGAAATAAAGCAAAATTTTCTTACAAAGAATTAAAAAACAAAGTTTCAAAATTCGCTGGAGCTCTAAAGGAACAAGGGATAAAAAAAGGCGACAGAGTTATAATTTACATGCCAATGATTCCAGAGTCTGTTATTGCGATGCTAGCTTGTGGAAGGATAGGAGCAATTCATTCAGTCGTATTCGGAGGTTTTGCATCAAACGAACTTGCAAGTAGAATAGATGATAGTAAAGCTAAAATTTTGATTACTGCATCTTGTGGTTTTGAACCTGGTCGAACTGTTGAGTACCGTCCTCTTGTAGATGGTGCATTAAAACTTGCAAAACACAAAGTGGAAAAAGTTATTTTTTATCAAAGAAAGGGTCATGAAGTAAAATTAAATTCTCCATTAGAAATTAGTTGGGAAGAATCATTAACTAATGCAAAAGATGTTGATTGTGTAGAAATGGGTTCAAATGAATATGCTTATATACTTTACACATCTGGAACAACCGGGGTTCCAAAAGGAATTGTAAGAGATATTGGTGGTCATATAGTTGCGCTTAAATGGACAATGAAAAATATCTATAATATTGATGAAGACGATATATGGTGGTCTGCTAGTGATATTGGTTGGATAGTTGGTCATTCCTATATTGTCTATGCACCATTATTCAAAGGATGTACAACTATACTTTTTGAAGGAAAGCCAGTTGGTACTCCAGATGCTGGTGCTTTTTGGAAAATTATTTCTGATTATAAAGTTAAATCCCTGTTTACAGCACCAACAGCTTTTAGAGCAATTAAAAAAGAAGATCCGGAAGGTAAATTCTTTTCCAAATACGATTTGAGTTCATTTCAATCACTTTTTCTTGCTGGAGAAAGAGCAGACCCTGACACCATTAAGTGGGCAGAGAATTTATTAAATGTTCCAGTAATTGATCATTGGTGGCAGACAGAAACTAGCTGGGCGATAAGTTCAAATTGTACAGGTATTGAGATGCAAAAAACTAAATATGGCTCAGCATGTAGAGCTGTTCCCGGTTATGACGTAAAAATAATTAAACCAAATCAAACTCTAGCAAAAGAAAATGAGATGGGAGATATAGTAGTCAAACTCCCTCTTCCTCCGGGAACATTTCCAACACTGTGGAACGCAGATCAAAGATATGAAGAAAACTATATGACAAATTACAAAGGTTATTATCAAACTTATGATGCAGGTCATATAGATGAAGATGGATATATTTGGATAATGTCTAGAACTGATGATATTATAAATGTAGCAGGACATAGACTTTCAACAGGAGCTATTGAAGAAGTACTTTCAGAACATCAATCTGTTGCAGAATGTGCGGTGTTAGGTATTTCAGATAAATTAAAGGGACAAATACCTATAGGATTAGTTGTTTTAAAAGCCGGAGTTAAAAAAGATGAAGATACTATTTCAAAAGAATGTATTCAAATGGTAAGAGATAAAATTGGACCAGTTGCAGCATTTAAAGTTGTAATAGTTATCAAGCGGTTACCCAAAACTAGATCAGGAAAAATATTAAGGGGAACAATAAGAAAAATAGCAGATAAAGAGGAATATAAAATGCCTGCAACTATTGATGATCCAGCTATTTTAGATGAAATAAAAGAAGACTTAATTAAAAACAATATTCTTAAGCAATGACCAAAACTTATTTATTTTTATTTGGCGCAGTTATATGTGAAGTAGCCGGAACTATGCTATTACCTGTAACTCAAAATTTTAGTAAATTACTTCCATCTTCAATTCTTGCAATTTGCTATATGTCTGCATTCTATTTACTTACATTTGTTGTTAACAAAATTCCTATTGCAATTGTTTATGCTACCTGGAGTGGATTAGGAATTTTTTCAATAGCAATCTTGGGTTATATTTTTTATAAACAAACTTTAAATTGGCAAACAATTTTAGGTCTTTTTATAATTATAATAGGAATTATTCTTGTAAATACATATTCGGGCAAAAGTATATAAAGATTAATTAAATAAAAGAGGTTTTCCTTCAGCGTTACCTAAAATTTCCCCATCTTTCATTTTTATTTTTCCGTCAATTATAGTCGCTACCGGTGTTCCTTTAAACTCATCTCCATTGAAAGGTGACCATCCACATTTACTTTCAATATTTTCATTTTTTATAACAATTTTTTTATTCATATCCACAATTGTAAAATCAGCATCATAATCTTCTTTAATAAATCCTTTATTCTTTATTCCAAAAATTTTAATAGGATTTTCACATACAAAATTTATCAATTGAGCAAGAGATAACTTCCCATTGTTAACATGGTTTAACATCACTGGCATAAGTGTTTGAACACCTGGCATACCTGATGGTGAATTAGGATATTCTTTTTCTTTATTAACTTTTAAATGTGGAGCATGGTCTGATCCAATAGTATCATTTAAATTATTCTTTACTGCATACCATAATCTATCGTAATGAGATTTATCCCTTATGGGAGGATTCATTTGAGAGTATGTTCCAAGTTTATCGTAACAATCAGGTGCATAGATTGTTAAATGTTGGGGAGTAATTTCAAAAGTAATATTTTCTTTATGTTGTGATAAAAAATCTATCTCCTGTTTTGTAGTAATATGAAGAACATGGGCTTTCTTATTATGTCTTTCAGCAATTCTAACAATTCTTCTTGTCGAAGACATTGCGCACTCTTCGCTTCTCCAAACAGGATGGGAGTGTACGTTTCCAATTTTAATTAATTTTTTATTTTTATTTAAGATTTCTTCATCCTCTGAGTGAACGGCTACAACCTTAGAACTATTTTGAAATACTTTATCTATATCTTTTTCGTCTGCTACTAACAAATTACCAGTTGAAGAACCAGCAAACAATTTAATACCACAACATCCTTTTAAATCTTTTAGTTCTGCCAATTGGCCTACGTTATCTGCTGTTGCGCCAAAATAGAAAGCGTAATTGCAGTACATTCTATTTTTTGCAAGATCTAATTTTCTCTGAAATTCTTTTATATTTGAAGTTGGTGGATTTGTATTTGGCATTTCAAATACTGCGGTGATCCCTCCAGCCACTGCAGCTCTGCTGCCTGAATGAAGATCTTCTGTATCTGTTGAGCCGGGTTCTCGAAAATGAGTTTGTGTATCTATGCAACCAGGTAAAACTATTTGACCTTTTGCATTATAAACTTCTTTTGCTTCTTCTGAAACTTTACCAATTTTTAATATTTTACCCTCTTTAACAGCAATATCTTTATCTTCTAACTTTCCGTTAATATAACATTGTCCATTTTTGATTATTAGGTCTAACATTTAGTAGAAAAGTTATTATATTATAATTAATCGGAATTCAATTATGAATAAAAATAATGTTTATATTTTAGAAGATAGGAGCATTCTTTATGTTAATGGAGAAAATGTTTCAGAGTTTTTACAAAATCTTATTTCTAATGACATATTTAAAGTTACTGAAACAAATAGTTGTTTTGCTTCACTATTAACACCTCAAGGAAAGTACTTATATGATTTTATAATTATAAAACATAAAAATGGATATTTTTTAGATTGTGAAAAAAAAAATATTGAGGGATTGCTTAAGCAATTAAATCTTTATAAACTTAGATCTAAAGTTGAAATTTTAAATTTAAGCAATGAATTTGTTGTAGCGTCTATTTCAAAAGAAAAGTTTTTAGAATTAAGTGGATCTAAGGATAAAGCAGGTCATACGGTTAATTTCTATCATGATCCAATCTTTTTAGATCCTAGGACTTCAGAATTGGGAGCTAGATTAATAATTAATCTTGAAAAGTTATATTTATCACTTAAAAAATTAAAACTGAAATCATCAAACATAGATGAATATTATCAACATAGTCATAATTTAGGAATACCCCCAAAAGAAACTCAACAACTTCAAAATAAGATTTTTGGAATTGAATGTAATTTTGATAAATTGAATGGAATAGACTTTAAAAAAGGTTGTTACGTAGGCCAAGAAAATACTGCTCGAATAAATTTAAAAGACAAATTAAATAAAAGATTATTTGCTATAAATGTAGTTGAAGGAACTTTTAACGATGGAGACACTATAACATTTGAAAAAAAAGAAATTGGAAAAATTGTTATTAATAATAAATTCTCTTATGCTATTTTAAAATTTAAAGAAAAAATTTTTAATTATGACTCTGAATTTGTTTGCGGTAATGCAAAAATTAAAATAATAAAACCAATTTGGCTTTAATATTATTTAATAAATTTTGATAAATTGGGTTTAAAATAGTTTGGGCCTTTCATTACTTTTCCTGCATCATTATATATAGGTTTTCCATCTTCTCCTAACTTGCTCATATTTGAATTTTGAACCTCATTAAAACATTTATCTAAATCAACTCCAAAAGCATGTCCTGCACCATAAGTTACATATAAAATGTCGGTTAACGCATCTATGGTTTCTTTAAGATCGTTATTTTTAATTGCCTCCTTTAACTCCTCCAATTCTTCACTTATTAAATTAATTCTTAAGCTATTTATTTTTTCAGAACTTAAACTTGGCTTTGTTTTTACTTCTTGCCCAAAAGTTTTCATGAATAATCCAACTTTTTGAAAATTTGTCATAATGCTCCTATATGATTCTTAATCAAAGTATTGTATAAGATTTATTAGATTGTATCCAAATTAAAATTATGAAATTTAGAAAAGAATTTGATAGCATTGGTTCTATTAATGTCCCTGCTGATAAATATTGGGGAGCATCTACCCAAAGATCAAAAAAATATTTTGACATTGGAGATTTTTTGGTAAGGCCAGTATTAATTAAATCAATCGCAATAATTAAAAAAGCAGCAGCAATTACGAACTATAAAAATAGAGACTTAGATAAAAAAATATCTAATGCAATTATTAAAGCATCAAATGAAGTTATTATTGGAAAGCTTAAAGATAATTTTCCTTTAAAAGTATGGCAGACTGGTTCTGGAACTCAGACAAACATGAATGTTAATGAAGTAATTTCAAATAGAGCTATTGAAATATTGGGTGGAAAAAAAGGAACTAAGAAACCAGTTCATCCTAATGATCATGTAAATAAAAGTCAGTCTACCAATGATGTTTTTCCAACTGCAATGCATATAGCTATTGCTTTAAAAACAAAAGAAACACTAGTTCCTTCGTTAACTCTGCTAAATAACGAATTAAAAAAAAAGGTACAAAAATTTAAAAGTATAGTAAAAATAGGTAGAACACACTTACAAGATGCTACTCCACTATCATTAGGACAGGAATTTTCAGGATATCAATCTCAATTAGAAAAATGCATTGAAAGAATTAATAATGCATTAAATGAAATATATTTTCTTGCACAAGGTGGAACAGCTGTAGGAACAGGAATAAATACTAAAAAAAACTTTGATAAAAAAATTGTAAATGAAATTAGAAAAATTTCAAAATTACCATTTAAGCCTGCAAAAAATAAATTTGCCGCTCTTGCTGCTCATGATTCAATAGTAAATTTTTCAGGAACTCTTAATACTACAGCAGTTTGCTTAATGAAAATAGCAAATGATATTAGGTTCTTGGGATCTGGACCTAGAGCTGGTTACGGGGAATTAATTTTACCAGAAAATGAACCTGGTTCTTCAATAATGCCTGGGAAAGTTAACCCTACACAATGTGAAGCGGTTACTATGGTATGTGTCAAAGTAATAGGAAACCATAATGGAATTACCATGGCCGGATCTCATGGACATTTTGAATTAAATGTATTTAAACCTTTAATAATACATAACATACTTCAATCAATTCATATTTTGTCAGACAGCACAAGTAGTTTTGCTAAATTTTGTATAAAAGGATTAAAAGCAGACAAAAACAAAATTAAAGAACATTTGGATAATTCTTTAATGCTTGTAACTGCTTTATCTCCTAAAATTGGATATGATAATGCTGCTAAGATTGCAAAAAAAGCATTAAAAAATAAAACAACATTAAAACACGAGGCTTTAAAGTCTGGATTAATAGATGAAAAAAATTATAATAAAATTGTTAATCCAAAAAAAATGATTAATCCGGGTTAATCATTGTTAAATGTATTTCTAATTATTTTTGTTAGTTGTTGTATATTGTTTACTTCATAATTTGATAGATTTTCTAAAACAAAATTTTCATCAACAGCATCCTTTTTTGTATTAATATTTAAATTAAATAAATAGAAAGTTCCATCATCAATATTTGTCTCAATTTCGAAATAAATTTTATTAATATTTCTTCTATTTTCTTTTGGTATCTGAAATCGTCTATAAAATTGTTTTTGATCGGAAACTATTAGTTCGGCTCTAGATTTAATATAAATCTTATCTATTCTTTCTATATATTCAAAGTTTGAAAATTTAATTTTACCTATTTTTTTTAAATTTACTGATGAACCAAATATATTTATCTTTCCTTCTTCAGTTAAAAATTCAAAAATTATTTTTTCTATTAATTTATTATTTTTATTGTTAATTTTTAAATTAAATTTTCCGTTTAAATTTTCGTGCACAGAACTTTTTATTGAATATAGGTAAGAGAAAATATTTTGAATTAATGATATTGCATCATACCTTTTTAAAACTAAATTTATATTGAAGTAAAAAGGATTAAGCTCTATTTCACCATATAGATCAGTTTTTATCATTGTATTAAATTTTTCAGTTTTAAACCTTAATGAGTTATTCTCTTTAGAAAAAATTATATTTAATTTATTATCTAAGAAATTTATCTTAGATTTTCCATTAGTTTTATTTTCTTCTTTTTTTTCAAATTGGTTTAAAATATTAATATTTGGATTTTTAAATTTAATTGAACTTTCAGAAATATTTGGTTTTTGGTAATTTTTATTCCAATTAAAATTATAATTAATGTCGAATAATTTTCCTTTTATTTTAAATTTTTTTTCTTTGTTTTGAAAGTCAATAAAATATTTTAAATTTTTTATAGGCGAGATAGTAGAAACTTCATTTTTTTTATTTACATAAAAGAAATTACTGTTTTTTATTTCTATTGCTTTATTTATATTCTTATGGAGATGATTATTAAATACAAAAAAATCATTATCCTTAAAATAAAAATTTGCTTTATTTACTAATATTTTTTTTATCATAATATTTTGATTATTATAAAGTTCAAATAAAGATAGAAATAATTTAATATCATTAAGATCTGCTATTTTTAAATTTTGATCTTTTGATAATCTTAATTCACTAGTTTTAATGATTATATGTGGGGCTGGTATAAAACGATATTTAACATCTGATATATTATTTATATATAACTTAAACTCTTGAGATATTTTATTTTCTATTTCAGTTATTTTTTTTTCATAATTAAATAATCCTGGAATTGAAAGTAATAAAAAAGCTGAAAAAATTATTGCATATGCGGCAAAAATTATTTGAAAATTAGTTAATTTTATTTCTTTTATCGTATTAAAAAGTAAAATAAGCCTTTGATATACAAAAAGTTTTTTTAGATTTTTAATATATTTTTTCATGAAATTTAATAAAGACTTATACTATAAAATTATAAATGTTGAATTTGGAATATTTAAATGATCTTAATGAGGCACAAAATGAAGCAGTTTCATATATAGATGGGCCTCTTCTAATAGTAGCTGGTGCTGGTTCTGGAAAAACAAAGGTTTTAACTTCAAGAATTGCATATATGATAAAGCAAAAAAGGGCTTTCCCAAATCAAATTTTGGCAGTGACATTTACAAATAAAGCCGCAAAGGAAATGCAAAATAGAGTTAGCAAAATACTGGGCAAAGAAGCTACTGGACTATCGTGGCTTGGAACTTTTCATTCAATAAGTGCTAAAATTTTACGCAAACACGCTCAGGCAGTTGGTTTAAAATCAAACTTTTCAATCATTGATCAAGATGATCAGTTGAGATTAATAAAAAATATATCTAAAGCTGAAAATATAGACATAAAAAAAATTTCCCCGAATGTAATTTTATCAACAATAGATAGGTGGAAAAATAAAGGATGGTATCCTGATGATGTTATTCTTAATAAAAGAGATCATTTAGAAAAAAATTTTTTAGAGATTTATAAAATTTACCAAAATAAGTTGATTGATTTAAATTCAACTGATTTTGGGGATTTAATATTACACTGTGTTAAAATATTTGAGAGAAATAAAGATATTGAAGAAATATATTCAAAAAATTTTAAATATATTCTTGTTGATGAATATCAAGATACTAATCATATCCAAAGTAAATGGCTTCTTAGTCTTGCAAAGTATCATAATAATATTAGTTGTGTCGGCGATGATGATCAATCAATTTACAGTTGGAGAGGCGCTGAAATAAAAAATTTTTTAGAATTTGATAAGATATATGAAAATACTAAAATTATTAGGTTAGAAAAAAATTATAGATCTACACAAAATATATTGTCTGTTGCTTCGAAATTAATTGAGAATAACCAAAGTAGAGTAGGAAAAAATTTATTTACTAATGGCGAGAATGGAGATCTAGTATCTTTAAATTGCTACAGAAGTGTTAAAGATGAAGCTACAGATATCTCTGATAAGATTGAAAAATATAAAAAAGACTTTTCTTTAAATAATATGGCAATCTTAGTAAGAGCTATTTTTCAAACAAGAGAATTTGAGGAACGTTTTTTAAAAATTGGCCTTCCTTATAGAATAATTGGTGGAATTAAATTTTATGAAAGAGCTGAAATAAAAGATTGTATTGCTTATTTAAAAATAGTCCATCAAGATCAGGATGATCTTTCTTTTGAGAGAATTATTAATGTACCTAAAAGATCTATTGGGGAAACATCTTTAAAACAAATTAATGAATTTGCAAAAAATAATAAAATAACTTTAGAAGCTGCAGCTAAAAAATTAATAGAAAAAAATGAAATTAAACCTAAAACTAAATTAGGATTAATAACATTGTTAAATCAAATTGAAAAATGGAGAAATGATTTTGTAAATAAAAAAATAGGTCATATAAAATTACTTCAAATAATATTAGACGAATCAGGCTATAGTCAAATGTTAAAAAATAAAAAAGATTTAGAAAATGAAAACAGAATAGAAAATATAAAAGAATTATTAAGTGCAATGAAAGATTTTGATAATTTGGAAAGTTTTTTAGAACATGTTTCTCTGGCAACCTCAATTGATAAAAATTGGGAAGGAGACAAAATTAATTTAATGAGTATGCATGCTTCTAAAGGTTTGGAATTTGATGTGGTTTTTCTTCCAGGATGGGAAGAAGGACTTTTTCCTCATCAAAAATCCATAGAAGAAAAAGGTGAAAAAGGATTAGAAGAGGAAAGAAGATTAGCTTATGTTGGAATTACAAGAGCTAAGAAAATCGCAAATATATCATTTTCCATGAATAGATTTTATCAAGGTGATTGGATTGACTGTTTAGCTTCAAGATTTATTGATGAATTACCTGAAGAAAACCTTAAAAAAAATAATCATATAAATCATGATCAAATAGAAGATTTTGAATTTAATCAAGATGTTGAATTTGATGGTGAAATACAAAGTCCTGGTTGGAAAAGATACCAAAAAAAATTAAAATCAAATCGATGAATCATACTTTAAAAAAATTAAAAGATTTAATTTTAACTAATAGTTTGGATGGCTATATTATTCCTAAAAATGATGAATTTTTCTCAGAATACGCTAATCCAGATAGATTAAAAAAAATTACAAATTTTAGTGGATCTGCAGGATTGGCAATAATTTTGATTAATAAAAATTTACTTTTTGTAGACGGCAGATATACAATCCAAGCTAAAAAACAATCTGGAAAAAATTTCTCAATAGTTCAAATACCTAATTCTAACCCGAAAGATGTATTAAAAAAATTCAAAAAAAAACTAAATTTAGGTTTTGATCCAAAATTATTCACAAATCTTTCTTTGCTTAGATATTTTGGAAACGAGTCAAATTTAATACCAATTCATATAAATTTAATAGATCAAATTAATCCTGTAAAAAAAAAGAAAACCAAAGATAATTATTTTTATACACTGCCTAATGAAATTGTTGGTGAAAATACAAATTCTAAAATTAAAAGACTAATTACTGAATTAAAAAAAAATAGCATAGATAATATATTCGTATCAGCTCCTGAGAATGTTGCGTGGCTATTAAATTTAAGAGGGAACGATAATCCCTACAGTCCAATTCCAAATTCAAACTTAATAGTAAGTAAAAATAATGATTTGATTTTATTTTCAGAAAAGAGAAAAGTTAATAAAATTAAATACTTAAGAAATTATAAAAATTTAAAATTCTATGAATTTAAAGATTTTTTTAAAATTATTAAAATCTTATCAGGTAAAAGCTTTTGTATAGACCATTTAACATGTTCAGTATTTCATCAGTCTTTAATAAACTCAAAATTTAATTTTAAATCTTTTGTGGACCCTTGTTATTCAATGAAATCAATTAAAAATAGTACAGAAATAAAAAATATGACCAAAGCTCACGAATATGATGGTGCAGCTTTAACTAAATTTTTATATTGGATCAAAAATAATAAAAAAAAAGTTATAACTGAATTATATGCTGAAAAAAAATTAGAAAAATTTAGAAAAAAAAATAAGAGCTATATTTCACCAAGTTTCAATACAATTGCAGGCGCAGGTCCAAATAGTGCAATTATTCATTATAAGGCTAATAAAAAAACAAATCGTAAAATTTTCAAAAATGATATTTTTCTTTGTGACTCAGGTGGACAATATAAATATGGAACAACGGATGTTACTAGAACACTATGTTTTAATAGACCATCAAAAAAAATTAAGGATCGATTTACTAGAGTTCTTAAAGGACATATTGCTGTAATCAATACAAATTTAAATAAAGTTAATACAGGAAAAAAGATTGATATAAAGGCAAGAAAATATTTGAAAAAAATAAATTTAGATTATTCTCATGGAACTGGGCATGGTGTTGGTTATTATTTAAATGTGCACGAAGGTCCTCAATCAATTTCTAAGTTTAATAATATACCACTCAAACCTGGAATGATACTAAGTAACGAACCAGGATATTATGAAGAAAATAAATTTGGTATTAGGATAGAAAATTTAATTTATGTAAAGAAAAAAAAAAAAAATATATTTTTTGAAAATTTAACATATGCGCCTATTGATATTGATTTAATAGATTTTAAACTTTTAGATAAAAAAGAAAAAAAATATTTGAGCAATTATCACTTAAACACTTACAATAAATTAGCAAAATATCTTAACCGTAAAGAAAGAAAGTGGTTATTAAATCTAATTTAATAATTTTTGCCATTTATCTTGATCAATAACTTGTATTTTCAATTCCTTTGCTTTTTTTACTTTTTTTGATGTTGGGTTTTGGCCGATAATTAAATAATTTAGTTTTTTACTCACATTACTTACAAATCTACCAGCATTTTTTTCAATTAAAGATTTTGCTTCTGCTCGACTTATACCTTCAAGTTTTCCTGTTATCATGAATGTCTTATTTTGAAATTTACCTGTTTTAATATTTTGTTGATTTGAAACATCTAAATATTCATTTAATTTATTCACTACCAAATTATTAGTTCTGTCAGCAAAAAATCTTTTCAATGAATTAACCTGGGTATCTCCCATTCCATCGATATTAAGTAAATTGTTAAAATTAAATCCCTCATTTATTTCAACAAATTTTTTTGCTGATTTAAAATATTTAGATAATAACTTAGAGTTTTCTTGTCCAATATGTCGAATACCCAAAGAATATATAAATTTTTCCATACTTATCTTTTTTGCATTCTCAATTGCAAATTTGAGATTAGCAACTGAAAGTTTTCCCCAGCCATCTAAAGATTCTATTTTTTTATAATCTAAGCTGAATATATCCTGAGGAAGTTTTATCAATTTTAATTCCCAAAATTTTTCAACTACTTTTTTACCTAGTCCCTCTATGTTTAGAGCATCTTTTGAGACAAAATGTTTAATTTTTTCAATAGCAATTTTCTGGCATTTAAATCCTTCGCTTGGACACCTTTTTACAGCATCATATTTTTTTGTGATTAAATTAAATTCTTTTACTATTTTTGAACCACATGATGGACATTTTTCTGGAAAAATATATTTTTTTGAGTAGTTGGTTCTTTTAGAAATATCAACAGACAAAACATGCGGTATAACATCACCTGCCCTCTCCACTTTAACCGCATCACCTATTCTTATATCTTTTCTGATTATTTCATCCTCATTATGTAATGTTGCATTAGAAACTACAACGCCTCCAATATTTACAGGTTTGATTTTTGCAACTGGTGTTAATGCTCCTGTTCTTCCAACTTGTACATCAATATCTAAAATTTCAGAAAATGAACTATCTGCCGAAAATTTATGTGCAATTGCCCACCTTGGTGCATTTGCAACAAATCCAAGTCTGTCTTGCAATTTAAAATCATTTATTTTGTAAACTAAACCATCCACATCGTAATCTAAATCATATCTTATTTTTTCAAATTCTATATGATTTTTTTGCAAATTATTTGTTCCTTCTATAATTTTATTAAATTTACTTGTTTTAAAACCCCATTCTTTTAAAAATTCAAGAAATTCAGACTGTTTAATAATTTTAAAATTTTTAATAAAACCAAAAGTATAAGCTATAAACTTAAGAGGAATTTTTTTTGTTTCACTTGGATTTTTTTGTCTTAAAGATCCAGATGCTGCGTTTCTAGGGTTTGCAAAATTTTCTTTTATTTTTTGAAAATCTTTATTTTCTATAAAAACTTCTCCTCTTATATCAATATCTTCTGGAAAATTGTTCCCTTTAAGTTTGCTAGGGATATCTAAAATTGTTTTTAAATTTTCTGTAATTAATTCACCTTCATACCCATTACCTCTGGACAATCCTTTGGTTAGTTCTCCATTTTTATAAGTCAAGGATGCTGAAATACCATCTATTTTTGGTTCAACACTATATTCAAGTTTTGTTCCTTTATCTAAATTTAAAAAATTAAAAATTTTTTTTTCAAAGTTATTTAAATCTTCTAAGTCAAATGCATTTGACAAAGATAACATAGGTATCCTGTGGTTAGACTTTAAAAAATTTTTTGATGGTCTAAATCCAATTGTATTAGATGGAGAATCTTTGCTTTTTAAAAAGGTATATTTTTTTTCTAGTTCAAAAATTTGATTTTTTAACTTATCATATTCACTGTCGCTAATTTTTGGATTATTTTTTTCAAAATAGTGTTGATTATGTTTTTTTATTTCATTTATTTTTGAGAAATATTTTTTTTTTATATTTGAACTACTCATTTTAAACTAAGCAGTGATTTAATTTTATCTAGGGTAGTTTTTTTATTTTTCTTATCTTTTTTAATTTTATTTTTTTCATAATTTTTATTAAATATTTTATAGGATTTTTCATACCATTCACCAGATTGATAATTATATCCAAGCATACTAGCATATTTTTTTGCTTCATCTTTTAAACCAAGTCTATAATGAATTTCCACCAATCTATGAAGTGCTTCTTCAACATAAATTGTCGTATCATAATTTTCTAATACTTCTTTGTATCTATTAATAGCTGGTATCCATTTTTCTTTATCACTATAGTAACTAGCTAAATACATTTCTTTTGATGCAAGCATTTCTTCAATTAAATTTAATTTATATTCTGCATCTAAGGCAAAATCACTATTTGGAAAATTTTCTTTAACAATAATAAAATTTTTTTTTGCCTCTAAAATTGGTCCTAAATCTTTTTTTTCATTAATTATCTGCTCATAATAATTCATTGCTAACAAATATCGCGCGTAATCAGTTCTGATGTTTTTTGGATATGTATTTAAAAATCTTATTAATTCATTTATAGAGTCTTCATAATAATCTTGTGAGTAAAAAGAATAAGCGGCCATAAGTGAAGATCGTGGAGCCCAAATTGACTGGGGATATAATATTTCTGCTTCATTAAATTTTTTTGCAGCTAATATTGCATAACCATTTTCTAGTTCATTTAAACCCTCTTTGTAGGCTTCTATCATAAGAACATTTATATCCTCATTTTTGATTTCAGGCTTTGAGACTTCTTTGTTATTTTTACAACTAAATAAAAAAGCTAAAAATAATATTAGAAAAGTTTTAATAAAAAAATTCATTAACTATAAAGTTAGTATATAAAAAAATATTGCTTTTATGCAATAGATTTTAATTCAGGTTTATTAATGAATGTATGTGGTAGGTTTTTTTCTTTAAGTTCAAATATAGAAAAATTAGCTTTGTTTTCAAAAACTTTTCTCAACAATTTATTTGTCAAGCTATGTCCCCCTTGAGAACATTTTACGTGCCCTATAATTTTATACCCTGCTAAATATAAATCTCCCATACAATCTAATATTTTATGATTGACAAATTCTAAATCGTTTCTAAGACCACCTTCATTTAAAACTTTTTTATCATCTACCACGATTGCATTCTCAAGACTACCACCTTTTCCAAATCCATTTTTCTTTAAATTTTCAATGTCTTCATACAGACAAAATGTTCTTGAATTATATACTTCATTAAGATCATCTTGGTATACACTTACAGTATTTCTTTGATTGGAGATTACAGGGTTTTTGTATTTTATTTCAAAATCTATATCCAAGCTTACTTTAGATTTATTTATTGAAATTGTTTTTTTTCCTTCTTTAAGGTTTACTTCTCTTTCTATTTTAATAAGCTTTATTGGAACATCACTAGTTTTAAAGCCAATACTTAAAAATAATTCAACAAATTTTTTTGCAGAACCGTCTAAAATTGGAACTTCTTCAGAATTTATTTCTACTAAAGCATTGTCTATTCCAAGTCCATACATTGCTCCCATTAAATGTTCAATCGTAGAAATTTTAACACCGTGGTTATTTTCAATAGTTGTACATAACATTGCATTCGATACATTAAATATATTTGGTATTACTATATTGTTCGAATTTAAATCAATTCTTTTAAAAACTATACCAGTATTTGGTTCTGAAGGTAGAATTTTCATTCTAACCTCTTTACCTGTATGAAGCCCTATACCTTCAAGGACTATTGGTTTTGAAATTGTTTTTTGATTTAATATTGACATAAAATATTTATACTAAAATGGCCGGTGCCAAAAAATACAACAAATGTTACAAGAAAATACTGAAGTCTAGTTAAATAAATTGAGTAATTTCTCAAAAAAACCAATTTTTTTGGGTTTTTTTGAAACAAGGTTAACTTCATTATTGTTATTATGAAATAAGTTATGTGCAGATCTACATATTGATTCTAAATTTTCTTCATAAAAATTCATCTCGTCTATAAAATTATACCTATTTTCTAAATAGATTGCATTATTATTTAATATTTTAGAACCTTCTCCAGTAAAAACTAAAATATAATTATTTTTTTCGTTTAAATTTTCAAAATGAACTTTTTTAAAAGATAAATTAATAATTTCTTCTATCCTTGCAAATATAACTTTTTTCAATAAATCTTGAGATATATCTTGATTAACTAATTTTATATCATCTTTTAAAATATTATTCTTTAATTTGTTATCACTAGTAAATACGGTCTCTGATTTATTAAAACTTTTTTTAATAATTTCAGATTCTTCTTCGCTCAATTTAAGTATTTGGGATATATCGGAAGTTATATGATTACCACCTAAAGGAACTGAATGTAAATGTATCAAAATATTGTTATCATATACAGCTAAGCATGTTTTTTTAAATCCAATATCTAAAAATATTTTTTTTTTATGGTTTTGAAAAAGTTTATTATAATTTAATGATTTAACATATGATGAGCATGAAAAACTATTTATAATGATATCATTGTGATTAAAAATATTTTCGATTTTATCTAATATATTTTTAGGGAAGCATATAAATTTTATTTCAAGGGTTAGATTCTTACATTTTAAACCAATTTCAGGAACTTCTTGAAATATTTTTTCATCAAAGATAAATTTTTTAACTATCATGTGAATAATTTTATTATCTTTATTATTTTCTTGAACTATTTGTCTAGATTCTTGAAGTAAAATTTGAATATCTTCTAAACTTATATTCTTACCCTCAAAATTTTTTTTTAATGAAATGTCAATCGAATTATAATTAGACACATCAAGCATAATGTTTGTTTCTTTAATATGAAAATTAATTTTTTTTTCAGTCACTTGAATAAGTTCTTTAATTTTTTTTTCTAAAATTTGAAAATTTATGTTTTCAATGCTTGTTTTAGAGTTTGTTTTTTTTTCAGCAAAATAGTCTTTAGAATTTGAATTTGAATTAAAAACACCTAATCGTGTTTTATACGCACCAAAATCAATAAATGTTTCTAACATTTTTTATTCATCCAATATAATAAGTTGACCAGGCACTCTTAGGTCAATAATTTTACTATTATTTAATTTACTATTTGTAAGAATTTTATTTAATTTATTAAATGAAGTTTCTAAGTTATCTTTTGGTAACTTAATAACTAAATTACTTTTCATCTCAATGTCCCATCTTTTGCTTGGAAAGTAATAGAAATTATTGACTTCATTGTAATTAAAATTTGTATTATTAATTTGTTTAATAAGATTAATAAAACTTTTACCAGAAAAATTTCCAAATATATTTGGCAATTGAATTTTATCTTGAGCATATTTAACATCAATTAATTTACCGTTTGATCCAACAAGATATTTTACATTATTTACCATAGTTTTTGCTAAATAATCTGTTTCTGTTAAATGAATTATTATTTTAGAAGGATAAATTTTAGAAACTTTGTATTTATCTATAAAAGAGTATTTATTCAAAATATTTATAATTTTTTTTTTATCAATATTGTAAATATTTTTATGTTTAAGAAATTCCAATTTATACTTAATTTCTTCATTGATATCTCTTTTCAATCCAAAAACTTCAATATTTTTTACTTTAGGTGTAAAATTAAAACTATTAATTATATTAGTGTTATTAACTGTGCTTAGTAAAATAAATAAAAAACCAAAGAAAAAATATTTATATTTTTTATCTATAGACTGAAGCATCTTTGATCATCCATTCAATTAATTCTATAAAACTTATATTTTGATATTTTGCAATTTCCGGTACTAAAGATAATGATGTCATGCCTGGTTGAGTATTAATTTCTAAAAGATAAAATTTATTTTTATAGAACTTAAAATCAGATCTAGTAACTCCTCTGCACCCAATTGCTTTATGAGCTTTTAAGGAAATATCCAATGCTTTATTAAGATATTTTTTTTCTATTTTTATAGGAATTATATGTGCTGTTTTTGCATTCTTATTATATTTAGCCTTATAATCATAAAACTTTCTTTTAGGTTTTAGCTCAATAGCTCCAAGTTTCCTATTCCCCATTATTGCTACTTGTATTTCTCTTCCTGGAATATATTTTTCAATTAATATTTCTTTATAACTTTCAAGTTTCATTAAATTTTTATTAAAATTATTATAATTACATATATAAACCTCTACGCTTGATCCCTCATTTAAAGGTTTAATGACAACTGGAAAACCTAATTTTTTTTTAATTTTTTTTTTTAAATAATTCATTTTAATACTATTTTTAAAGGAAAATTTAATATATTTGGGGGTTAGTAAATTATTCTTAAGAAACATTTCCTTAGATAAATCTTTATTGATTGCAATTGAAGATGCTAAAGGCCCTGAATGAGTATATTTTACTTTTTCTATCTCTAGTAAAGATTGAACATAACCATCTTCTCCATACCTTCCATGTAAAGCATTAAAAACTACACTTGGCTTAAATTTTTTAATATTGCTTATTAAATTTCCATCAGGTTCACAGATTTTAGTTAAATATTTTTTTTTTTTTAACTCGTTATTCACTGATCTAGCAGTTATTAAGCTAATTTCTCTTTCTTTTGAAAAACCACCAGCAAGAATTAAAATTTTTTTTTTCATTTATTTAACTAAGACTAACTCTAATTCTATTTTTACTCCTGTTTTTATTTCTACCTCTTTTTTTATATATTGAATTAATTTGATCATATCATCATATGAAGCATTATTTTTATTAATAAGAAAATTGCAGTGTTTTTTTGAAATTGATGCATCTCCAAATTCAGTATTTAAAGAAATCGATGATTTAATTAGTTCCCATACTTTTTTACTAGTTTGATTTTTAGGATTCTTAAAAGTACTGCCTCCCGTTTTAATTTTTGTAGGTTGGGATATTTCTTTTTTTTCTTTTAGTGTTATAATTTTTTTTTGAATTAATTGTTTTGTTTTTTTTTTCCCTTTAAGTGTTGCACTCAAAAAAATCATATCTTTTGGTAAGTTGCATTCTCTATAATTAAATATTATGTCTTTTTTTAATATTGAAACTACCTTTCCATCAAAATTTACAGCCTGTACAGAAATTAAACTATCTTTAATTTCATGATCAAAACATCCAGTATTCATTCTTATAGCTCCGCCTATGGATCCAGGTATACAAGACAAAAATTCAAAACCTCCAATGTTATTTTCTTTAGCAAACTCTGAAACTTGTTTATCTGTTGCACTACTTCCAGCTATAATAGTAGTTTCATCCAAAAGAGATAGTTTAGAAAAATTTTTTCCTAACTTAACTACTGCCCCATTATATGGTTTGTCTGAAATAAGAACATTCGAACCAGCTCCAATGACAAAAATTTTACCCCTAGACTTATAAATTTTCAAAAATTCAATTAATTCTTCAAAATTTTCAGGCTTAAAAAAAATTTTAGATTTTCCACCTATATTAAACCAATTTATTTTTTTTAGGTCATAATCAAAAAATAATTTTCCATGTGTTTTATTTGAAAATTTCTCAATATCTTTAATATTCATTCTTATAATAATTTTGGCAAATTTCTAATCCATGATGATACAGATCCAGCACCCATACCGACAACTATTTGATTTCCAAATATATTTTGTTTGGTAAATCTTGCTAAGTCGATTTCACTGTTAATTAAAATAATTTTTACTTTAGAATTTTTAATAATTTCTTTAGCAAAATTTTTATATTTAAATCCTAGTTTAAAATTTTCGCCAGCTTTATATATTGGACATAAAACCACAGTATCCACTTTTTTAAAGGCAAAAGAAAAATCTTTTCTCAATGTTCTCAATCTAGAAATTCTATGAGGTTGAAAAATACAAACTATTTTCTTATTTTTATAGACTTCACTAACTCCATTTATAACCTCCTTTATTTCGGTTGGATGATGTGCATAATCATCATAGAAATTTACATTGTTGTAAGTAAAAATTTTAGTGAATCTTCTTTGAACACCCTCAAATTCATATAATGCTTTTTTAATTATTTTTTCCGATATTCCGACAGATGAGGATACTGCTACAGCAGCGGTAGTATTTCTAATGTTATGCATCCCTATAGTTGGGACTCTTATATTTTTTATAATTTTATTAGATATCCCAGGAATTTTAATTTTTAAATCAAATTTGGAAAAATTTATATTTTGAGTAATATTTAAAATTTGAAAGTTTGAACCTTTTTTTACTCCATAAGTATAGTAATTATTATTTTTAATTTTTTTTAAAATTTTTCTATTATTTTTATCATCTATACAAATAAATGCTTTTCCAAAGGAAGGAGTTTTTTCAATAAAAGTTGAAAATTTATTTTCTAAATTATTCATAGATTTATAAAAATCCAAATGTTCTTTATCAATATTAGTAATCACAGAATATGTTAGTGGAACTTTTATAAAACTTCCGTCAGATTCATCAGACTCCAATATACACCAATTACTTTTCCCTAACTTAGCTGAATTTCCAAATGAATTTAATACTCCCCCATTAATTATTGTTGGATCAATTTTTGCTTTAGAAAATATTTTAGAAACTAATGAGGTGGTTGTAGTTTTTCCATGAGAACCTGCAATTACAATATTTTTCATAAGAGAAACAATGTGTGCCAACATTTCTCCTCGAATATAAATTGGTAATTTTTTTTTTTTTGCTACAGTTACCTCTTTATTTTTTTTTTTTATAGCTGATGAAATTACTAAAATAGAAGCTTTTTTGATATTTCGCTTATTATGTCCTATTAAAACTTTGATTTTTTTTTGTCTTAATCTCTCAATATTTTTATTATTTGCTATATCGCTACCTTGAACACTAAATCCTAATTCATTCATTATTAAAGCT